>SCUR01000289.1 GCA_004297235.1 Candidatus Manganitrophaceae bacterium
GGTTTATCCGACGCTGCTGGCCGCCATCGGCGACGTCGCGCACCCGGCCTGGCGCGCCTCGTCTGTCGGGGTCTACCGTCTCTGGCGCGACCTCGGCTATGCCGTCGGGGCCCTGCTGGCGGGGGTGACGGCAGATGCGCTCGGTCTGCATGCGGCGATCTGGCTGGTGGCGGCGGTGACGTTTGCCTCGGGCGTCGTGGTGGCGCTTCGCATGCGTGAGACGCGAGGCAAGATCTACGGCTGATCTTTTTCCTTTATTCCTTTCCTTCCCGCTCTTTTTCCGCCTTGATTGCGATGAACGCGCCGGTGCCCGGAAGCGCTTTTTTCCCGACTGTTTCGAAGAGGCGGTAAGTTTTCAAAACCGCCCTCTGATTCCAGGGTGGGAAATAGAGAAGCATCCGTGCCGCGCCGACGCAAAATCCTCTCCGCCGGAGCAATCTTTCCAATTCCCGCTTCCCCCAGAAATGGGCCTGATTGTAGATTGTGTCGGTGAAGAGCCCTTTCAGCCGCCGCCAGAGCGCCCAGGGGCTGAAGCGGTTCAGCTCGCCGAGGACCAGTCGGCCCTCCGGTTTTAAGACCCTGTGCGTCTCTTTGATGCTCTGATCGGGCGAGCGGACAAAGCAGAGAGAAGTCACCGCCAGGGCCAGATCAAAGGAGCCCGGTCGAAAGGGAAGGGCCTCTGCCGATCCGAGAACGAAGAGGCCGGGAAGTCCCACCCGCCGGAATTTCTCCCGCGCAATTGAGATCATCTCCCAGGAGGGATCAACTCCGACGACATGCGCTCCCCTTCGCGCCAGCGCCAATGTATAGATGCCTGTCCCGCACCCGATATCGATCGTTCGTTCCCCCGGTTTTGTCTCGGCAAGGCGGAAGATCGCCTCTTGCTCTAAGGCATGGGCGAGCGAACCGAGCGGTGTTTCGTACCAGGCATCGTAGCGAGCCGCCAGTTCCTTGAAGTTAATGACATCGTGTGATCCGGATTGCGTCATTGTGATCCCGCCGGGATCTGAGAGTGCCGTCACGTGCAAAGCGTCGAGCAATGCCTCATCACCGATCGCCGAGAGGTGGCTTTTAAACCGGATGACGCCCGCGGTGTCGAGGACCAGGAGATTGTAGAGCGGGCAGGCCCCCACGGGATGGGGAAGGCCCAACACCGTTCCCACCCAGTCGCCAGGGTCTAAAAGGAGCGGAAAGGTCATCTGATGGGTCCGAAGAATACGCTCCGGCGTGGCGCGGTCCTCCCCGAGCGTAGAGATCGCGAAGATCTCCAGCCGGTCCCGGCTCGCCTGGTAAATCCGCTCCAGCAATGGAATCCGCTCCTCGCAGCTGGAGCAGAGGTTGGTGAGCCAGAGGACTACCGCCTTCTTCGGAAAAGAATCAGAGAGAGTGAACGATCGCCCGGAGAGATCTTGCAGCCTAAAGTCGGGCGTTCGAGCTCCGATCTCCGCTTCTTGTTTCCGAGAAAGTCCGAGAAACCAGCGGATACGGATGAAGATTTTCCAGAAGAGCGACCCTGCCAAAGCGGAGATATTTTTCATTGCTACGCCTCTCAATTCTCCTTGCACCGCATCGGCCGGCGCAAATTCTCCGAGCCGAGCAGCCGATTTCAGAACCAGAAGCGGACGCCGGTGACGAAGGTCAGGTCACCGACCTCTTCCCCTTTACGCCGCGCGAAATCGGCGGTGCGACCGGCTTTACGCTCCCAGGAGACGCCGATGTATGGG
>SCUR01000290.1 GCA_004297235.1 Candidatus Manganitrophaceae bacterium
TCACCGTCGGCGGAACCGGCAAGACGCCGGTCACGATCTTCTTGGCCGAAACATGGCAAAAACGCGGATACGCGGTCGGGATCGTCAGCCGAGGCTACCGGGGAACGTACAACGGTCCCCTCCGCCTTGTCTCCGACGGCCAAGAGATTTTAGAGAAGCCGGAGACGTCCGGCGATGAGCCGTATTTGATGGCCGAGCGGTTAAGAGGGGTTCCGATTCTCGTCTCCTCCGATCGCTACAAGGGTTGCCAATGGCTTTTAAAAAGATTTAAACTCGATGTCATTCTGCTGGATGACGGGTTCCAACATCTGCGGCTCCATCGCGATCTGAATCTTCTTCTCGTCGATGCGACGAACCCGTTCGGGAACGGGGCGCTTCTTCCGAGGGGGACGCTCCGAGAGCCTCTCTCCGAGGTCCGCCGGGCCGACGTGGTGATCTTCACCCGTTCCGAAGACGAGGCCGACGCTTCCGAATGGATCAACGAGATCGAGCGGTTCGGGAGACCCTGCATTCGAACGACCTTTGAGCCGACGCGACTCATTCATGTGCGGAAGGGGACGGTTTTGCCCCCCGACACGCTGGAGAATGAGCCGGTGCTCGGCTTCTCCGGAATCGGAAATCCCGACTCGTTCGCGATGCTCCTGAAGCGGTTGGGGGCCGATCTGCGCGAACAGATGGTTTTTCGGGACCATTATTCCTATCAACGCTCCGATCTCGAAAAGATTCGGAAGAAGGCCGATCATCTCGGCGTAAAATGGGTGGTGACCACCGAGAAAGATGCGGTGAAAGTCAGGGAGCTCCTCTCAAAGGATTTCGAGGTCTGGGCCCTCCGGGTCGACATTACCTTCTGGGAAGATCCGGCGAAGTGGGAATCGCTCCTCTTCAATTCGAAGCCGATTTTACGGTCGGTATAGGCGGTTCAATGAGAGTGAAAGCCGAATATCTGCTGGCCCGTTTTTTTATCGGTCTCTTTGGGATCCTTCCCTTCGGGATCGCGGTCCGGGGGGGAGCGCTGCTCGGACGGCTTTTTTATCTTGCGGACCGGCGCCACCGGTCGATTGCGCAGGGAAGTCTTCAGGCGTCCCTCGGTCCGGAGCGGAGCGAGCGAGAGATCAAACAGATCGCGGTGGGGGCCTTCGAGAATTTGGGCCGGTCTGTCGTCGAGTTCGCCTGGATCCAGGGAAAGCCGCCGGCCGAGCTGCTGCGCCGGACGGCCTTCGAAGGGATGGAGCACTATGAGGCCGCCCTCCGAAGAAAAAAGGGAGTTCTCTTTCTCACCGCCCATTTCGGCAATTGGGAGTGGATGGCGGCGGCGCTGTCGCTCCGGCAGGGAAAAAAGATCCATGTCGTCGCCCGGCCGCTCGATAATCCCGATCTCAACCGGATGGTCAATGCCTGGCGCGAACGGGATGGAAATCAGGTTTTGAATAAAAGAACCTCCGCGGCGGAGATCATGCGGCTTCTGAAGGCCGGAGAGGTGGTCGGCATCCTTCTCGATCAGAACACGGCGGCCGGCGAAGCGATTTTTGTCGATTACTTCGGAAGACCGGCGGCGACCCATAAGGGAATGGCGATCCTGGCCCTTCGGACCGGCGCCGCCGTTTTGCCGACCTTTATTATTCGCGAGAAAGGCCGGCATCGGGTGGTCATCGACAAGCCGTTGGAGATCGCCCGAACCGGGGATCTGGGCAGAGATGTTCGGGAGGCGACGGCCCTCTTCACCCGAACGATCGAGTCGGCCGTTCGCCGCCATCCCGATCATTGGCTGTGGGTCCATCGGAGATGGAAAACCCGTCCAAGTGCGGAGTTCGAAGTGCGGAATTCGGAGTAAGAGGCGAGAACAAAGTCGATCCTTATTCCACACGCCGCATCCCACATTCCGCATTTGGAGAGTAAAAATTTTGGAGAAGACAGTTCAAAGAATCCTTGTCCGCGCGCCGAATTGGATCGGGGATGCCGTGATGGCGATCCCGACCCTCTCGGCGCTGCGCGCCCGTTTTCCGGAAAGCCGAATCACCCTCCTGGCGAAGCCGCCGGTGGCGGCCCTCTTCGAACACCATCCCGTGATCGACCGCTTGCTGGTCTACGAGTCGCCCGGCCGCCACGCCGGGATGATCGGCCTCTGGCGGCTGGTCCGATCGATCCGGGAGGGGGGATTTGATCTCGCCTTTCTTCTTCAGAACGCATTCGAAGCGGCGCTGATCAGCGCCGCCGCCGGAATCCCGGAACGGGCCGGCTACGCCGCCGACGGCCGGCGTTTTCTTCTCACGAAGTCGCTTGATAAAAAGACCGCTCCTTTGCATCAGCGGGAGGCGTATCTTCATCTGATGTGTCTATTCGGGCCGGAGGGACGGTTTGAAAAGTCTCCGTACCTGGTGATCACCGAAAAAGAAAGGCAGGCCGCGTCGGACCTTCTGTTTGAAGCGGGAATCGCCCGGTGGGACCCGGTGATCGGAATCAATCCCGGGGCGGCGTACGGCTCTTCGAAACGGTGGGACCCGGTCCGGTTTGCCGCGGTCGCCGACCGATTGCAGGAGCGATCCCCCGGGAAGGTCGTCATTTTCGGCGGCCCGGCGGAAGTCCCCATCGCGGAGGAGGTCCGGCGGAACATGAAGCATCCGGCGGTGGTCGTCGCGGGAAAGACGTCGGTCCGGATGATGATGGCTCTGATCGCGCGCTGCCGTCTGTTCGTCACCAACGATTCGGGGCCGATGCACATCGCTTCGGCGTTGGGTGTTCCGGTGGTCGCCGTTTTCGGCCCGACCAATCCCCATGCCACCTCTCCGGCCGGGGCGGACGATCGGATCGTCCGGAACAAGGTCGATTGCGCCCCCTGCACCCACCGGGAATGTCCCATCGATCACCGCTGCATGACCGGGGTCTCGGTCGAAGCGGTGGCGGACGGAGCGGAGGGGCAGCTGTCGCGTCTGGGGCGGCGAAAGATCGCGGTCTTTCTCGATCGGGACGGGACGATCAATCAGGACGTCGGGCACATGGATGCGCTCCATAAGTTCTCCGTCATCCCGGGCGCCCTGGAGGCGATTGCGCGACTCAACCGGCGCGGCATTTCGACGATCATCGTGACGAACCAGTCGGGGGTGGCGAGGGGAATTTTCGATGAGGAAATGATCGGCGAAGTCCATCGGCACCTGAAAACGCTTCTGGCGGAAGCCGGAGGACATCTGGACGGCGTGTACTACTGTCCGCATCATCCCGAGATCGTCCCCTGCACCTGTCGGAAGCCGGCGATGGGAATGATCGAACGGGCGATCGCGGAGCATCAGATCGATCTCTCCGGGTCGTATATTGTCGGCGACAAGCCGCTCGACATGGGGCTGGCGCGGGGCGGGGCGAAAGGGGTTTTGGTCCGCACCGGACATGGCGAGGCGTCGCTGCGTGAGATGCTGGCGTCGGGAAAGCGGCCGGATCATGTCGCCGACGATCTGGCTGCGGCCGTCGAGTGGATCTTAGAAGATCTTAAAAAAAGAGAGTGGATCGCCGAATGAGGGAGCCCCCTTTTCGAGAAATCCTCGTCATTAAGCCGAGCTCGCTGGGAGATATTATCGATGCCCTTCCGGCGGTCGGCGCCATTCGGAGACGCTATCCTTCGGCGCGGATTTCCTGGCTGGTGAAGTCGGAGTGGGCGGCGGTGTTGCAGGGACACCCTTTTATCGACGAGGTCATCGCCGTCCCTTTCAGCTGGCGGGCCGTTCCTCGATTGATTCAGGCGGTCCGGCGGCGGCCGTTCGATCTGGTGGTCGATCTTCAAGGATTGTTGCGCAGCGCGTTGCTGGGGGCTGCGACGGGGGCCTCGCTCCGGATCGGTTTTTCCGCGGCGCGAGAGGGGGCCTCTCGGTTCTACACCGATCGGGTGGCGGTTCCGGAAGGAATCGTCCATGCGGTCGATCGATACCGGGAGGTCGCGCGCGCCCTCGGCTGCGAGGTGAGCCGGGTCGATTTCGGCTTCCCCGCTTCGGAGGAAGCGGCCGCCGGCATCGACCGTCTTCTCACCGGGTTCGGTCTTTCGGCCTCCGCCCCTTTCATCGTGATTCACCCGACGGCCCGTTGGGAGAGCAAGAAATGGGTGCCGGCGCGTTTTGCCGAATTGGCCGACTGGCTCATTCGAGAGAAAAAAAACCCGATTGTTTTCGTCGGAAGCAAAGGGGAGAGAGAAGAGGGAAATCGGATCGTTCAACAGATGAAGCAGCCGGCGATCAACGCGGCCGGGAGGACAACCCTGCCGGAGCTGGCGGAGCTGATCCGCCGGGCGGAGTGTTTCATCTGCAACGACTCGGGCCCGATGCACCTGGCGGCCGCGGTCGGGACCCCGGTCGTCGCCCTCTTCGGTCCCACCGATCCTCGGAAGATCGGACCTTACGGGGCGGGGCATCAGGTGATTCGAAAGGGAATCTCCTGCGACGGCTGTCATCGGAACCGCTGTGTTCGGGAGAATGAGTGCATGCGGGCGATCAGCGTGGAAGAAGTCATCAAAAAAATTTCGGAAAGCGGGTTGCGGATTACGGAATGAAGAAGGGTGTCATCGAGACGTCTTGCCGGGACGTCTCTCCATAAAATTGGGAAATCCGCAGTCTGCGCTCCACAATGGAAGAGAGGGAGGGTTCATGGGCATCAATAAAGATTTGTTGGAAATTCTGGCTTGTCCCAAGTGTAAGGGGGAGATTCAGTTGAGCGACAAAGGAGACGGCTTGGTCTGCCCGAAGTGCAAGCTGCTCTACCCGATTCGAGAGGACATCCCGGTGATGCTGATCGACGAGGCGGTCAAGCTGAGTTGAGCCGACGACGCGGTTTTTATCGGATGTTCCGTTGAGGGCGCCGATGGATAAGGAAAGGGAGATTCCGTCGCGATTCAAACGGTTCTTAAGGAATGTATCCTGGGTCGGATTCCGTTTCCTCTTGATCTCCCCTTGAGCCCTTGATATAGTTTGGCAACGTTCTTTTCGGACGATTCCGGCCTATGGGTGGGCTGACAAAGGGGTTTTCATTCTCATGAGCGACGGCTCCAAATCTGCGATGCTCCCGTTTTTAAGTCAGATTTATAAGGAGTATCGAGACAAGTTCATTCAGAAGGTCTTAAAGAAGACCCTCGTCGTCCCCTGGGCGAAATACCGCGAGATCGAGATCGTTGAAGAGATCTTAAGAAAGGCACAGCCTGAAAAGTGTCTCGAATGGGGATGCGGCTACGGCACGCTCTACTTCTCCGAGCGTTTGAAAAAAACGGCGGTCTGGATCTCCGTGGAGCATGAAAAGGAATGGGCGGCAAAAATAGAGGGGATGAATCGAAATCGACAGGTCCAGATCCATCATGTCCCGGCCGATCATTTCCCATGGAGCGATCCCCATCGTGACGGCGCCTATTCCGACCTGAAAGAGTATGTCGATTATCCAAGCCGGTTCGCGCCGTTTGATTTTATCCTGGTGGACGGGAGGGCGCGCAGAGACTGCCTCGCCAAAGCCCACCAATTGGTGCGGGAGGAAGGGGTCGTCCTCCTCCATGACGCCAACCGGGTCCGTTACCATGAGTCGTTTCATCTTTTCAAGCACCAGGCATTGTTCACCGATGGGAGGACCCGTTCGGGCGGGATCTGGATCGGGAGCCGGGGAACGGAGATCGCCCATTTCTTGGATCTTCCCAGGCAGAGAGAAATTTATCGCCTCTATCGGCGTTTTGGAAAGCGGCTCCATTGATGAAAGGGCCGCCTAGGCGGGGTGTTTGCTCCATGGAAGTGGATTTGTCTTCGGAACGCGACGAGAATCGTTGATGGAATGTCTGTTAATCATCGGGTTGATGGAAAAACCGTGGAATACGGCCAATTATCTGGTCACGGCGGCCTCGAACCTCGGCTTCAGGGTGGTCTCCTTTGATCCGCTTTCCGAAGGGGCCTCTCTCGACGCGTTGGAGCGGCAGATCAAAGCGCACCGGCCGACTTATGCGCTGATTCAACGCGGACACGGCTTCAGCGTGGAGTGGAACGAGGCGCTCAAGCGGCAGGGGCTATTCACCCTCCTGTGGTATCCCGATCCGGATGTCCCGGACTGGTTGGTCCCGTTGGCGAAGTCGGTCGATTTCTTCTTCACGATGGCGGAGGGGAATATCCCGAAATGGAAAGAAGCCGGCATCAAACAGATCGCCTGGCTCTCGCAAGGATTCGAGCCCTCCTCTTTCAAGATCGATTCGATTTCCGAGGAGGACCGCCGGTTTTACGGATCGGAGGTCGCTTTTGTCGGAAATATCGATTCGACCAATCACTATCTCTCTCGCCGCTACAAGCTGAAGCGGGTGCTCCGGGAAGGGTTTGATTTGAAATGGTGGGGGCCCCGGCTGGGGCGCAAACCGGTCAACCTGCCGATCTTCTTCTCCGCGCTGGGACGCGCTTACGGCGGGAAGTTCGTCTATGGGCCGGAGTATGCGAAGGTGGTTCAATCGTCGAAGATCCTCTTGGCGTTGGATCGGCATACCCATATCCGGCTCTCGATGAGCGCCAGAATGTATACCGCGGTCGGCTGCGGCGCCTTTTATATGTGCGAGGCGATGGAGGGCCTCGAAACCATGCTGGTTCCCGACAAGGAAATTGTCACCTTCAAGGGAGACGACGAGATGATCGACAAGATCCGCTACTATCTTCCGCGCGAGTCGGAGCGCTCGGCGATCGCACGGGCGGGCCAGGAACGGGTCCTGCGAGAACATACTTATCAGAAACGGCTGGAGCGGATGTTCCAAATCGTTCAAAACCGCTCCAGCGTGGCATAATCGGGAAAAAAGTGGACCCTTCGCTTTCATCCTCATTCGGTGATTTTTCATCTCCAGCGGCTCACGCTTCTTTGAAGCGGTTCCGTTCGGATGAAGGGGCGGGATGAATCCCCTCGCCGGTCCAAGAGAGAGGACGGCCCGAGAGAAGCTCTCCGTAACGATCATCACCTTGAACGAAGAGACGGAAATCGGTCGTTGTCTGGAGAGCGTGGCCTGGGCGGATGAAATCGTGGTCGTCGATTCGGGGAGCGCGGATCGAACGGTGGAGATCGCGAAGAAGTTCACCGAGCAGGTTTTTCACCACCCGTGGGAAGGGTACGCGGGACAGAAGAACTGGGCGGTCGCGCAGGCGTCGCATGAATGGATCCTCAGCATCGACGCGGATGAGCGGGTGCCGCCGGCGTTGAGGACGGAAATCGAAGCCGTGCTCGGATCGGCGTCCCCGGCGGCCGGCTACTTCATTCCAAGGAAGAATTTCTTTCTCGGCCGCTGGATTCGCCACGGGGGGTGGCATCCCGATTATGTTTTGCGGCTTTTTCAGCGGAAGCGGGGGAGGTTCATCGAGCGACGGGTGCACGAGGCGGTGTCGGTCGAGGGGCCGGCCGGCCGGTTGGAGACCCCGCTGGAACACTATACCTACCGCTCGATGAAGGCGTATTTTGAGCGGATGGACCGCTACTCCACCCTGGCGGCGGAGGAGCTCTTCGAGCGGGGAAGGCGGGCGAACGTGTTCGATCTGGCGCTTCGCCCTTGGACGACATTTCTCAAGATGTATTTTTTACGGCTCGGTTTTTTGGACGGGGGAGACGGTTTTCTGCTGGCGCGGCTCTACAGCCTGTATACATTTTCTAAATATGCAAAGTTGGCAAAGATGAGGGACGGGAAGCAATGATCGACCTCTCAAAGTTAGTCGGAAAGAACCGGATCGTGACGAGCCTGTTGCTGGGGATGGCTTTTTGGTTTTTCGCCCGGCCCTCCTTCGTTTCGATCGCGGCCGGCGCCCCCTTTGTCCTTCTCGGGGAGGCGATCCGGACCTGGTCGTCCGGTTACATTCGAAAGAACCAGGAGCTGGCGACCACGGGGCCGTATGCCTTCACCCGCAATCCGCTTTATTTGGGAAACGGCGTCATGGGATTCGGTTTTGTGGTCATGGGGCGGAGCGGGGTTCTTCTCGGGTTGTTTCTCTTCGCGTTCGCCTTCATTTACCGTTCGACCATCCGGCAGGAAGAGGAGCGACTTTTGGAAAAGTTCGGAGAGCGCTTCTCGGAGTATGTGAGAACGGTGCCTCGCTTTTTTCCGCATTGGCCGGGATGGCCGTCGGCGGAAGGCCGGTTCGATTGGGGCCTGGTGATGAAGCATCGAGAGCATCGGACCTGGCTCGGTATTTTGGTCGTGCTGGCGCTGATGATGATTAAAGTGAGCTAAAAGGGATAAACACGGGAGGGGGGAGGCGGAAAAGATGCAAAGAAAATTTTCCTTGGTTTTCCTCCCCTTCCGCCTACCGCCTCCCCCCTCCCGTGTTCTGGACTTAAAATGAGAATACTACACACCGAAGCGTCGCTCGCCTGGGGAGGACAGGAGATCCGCATCCTGACCGAGGCGAAGGGGTTTGTGCGGCGGGGCCACACGGTCGTGATTGCGGCGTCCCCCGACAGCCTTCTCTATGCGCGCGCAGGGGAGGCCGGTCTTCCGACCGAGGCGGTCTCGATGCAAAAGCGCGGTTACCCCGCCGCGGTGAAGACCCTTCTGCGGGTGATCGCAAAACATCAGATCGATGTCGTCCATACGCACAGCTCGCGCGACAGCTGGCTCGGCCTTTTTGCGGCCCGCTTTTCGGGGCGGCGCCCCCGGCTGATCCGAACCCGGCATCTTTCCACGCCGATCGGGAAGAATCGGTTGTCGCGCTGGCTTTATGCGCGTCCGGATTGGATCATCACGACCGGAGAGGCGACGCGCCGCCGTCTTGTCGAGGAGAGCGGACTTTCGTCCGAGCGGATCATTTCGATCCCCACCGGAATCGATCTCGATCATTTTCAGCCGGCGCCGTGCGGGCTGCATCCGACGGGGGTCGATGCGCCTCCGGCCGTCGGCATGATCGCCTTTTTGAGAGATTGGAAGGGGCACACCTATTTTATCGACGCGGCCAGAGAGGTTCTCAGAAAGATCCCGGAGGCGACCTTTTACATCGTCGGCGATGGGCCCGAGGAGGCGCGGCTGAAGGCGTTGCTGGATCGGATTGATTTGACCGCACGCGTCCAGATGCTCGGCTATCAGGCCGATGTGCGCGCGATCTTGGGCCGCCTCGACATCGTCGTCCTCACCTCTTACGCAAACGAGGGGGTTCCGCAGTCGCTGCTTCAGGCGATGGCGATGGGAAAGCCGGTGATCGGGACGGCCGTCGGCGGGATTCCGGAGGTGATCGAGGACGGCGTGAACGGCTATTTGATTCCGCCTCGGGATGCGGATTCCTGCGCCGAGAGGATCGTCGAGCTGGTTCGGCAGCCGGTCCGCCGGGCCGAGATGGGAAAGGCGGGCCGCGCCCGGGTCGAAAAGGAGTTTAGCTTCGACCGGATGCTCGACCAGGTCGAGGCGGTCTACCGCGCGGCGTTGGAGCGACGCGGGCGATGATCGGCGTCGAGCCGGAGGGGGTCCGGAGCATTTTGATCATGCTCTTCCGACAGATCGGCGATCTGCTCCTCGCCACCCCGACGATTCGCGCCTTCAAGGAGGCTTTTCCCGCGGCTTCCCTGTCGGTGGCGGTGTTCAAAGAGTCGGCGCCGATTCTGGAGGGAAATCCGTTCATCGATCGGATCATCGTGGTCGACCCGAAATGGAAAGCGCTTCCCGCGATGGAACGGTTTCGGCGGGAACGGGCGGTTTTGAAGGAGATCCGGTCGGCCAAGGTCGATCTCTCGGTCAACCTGACGACGGGCGACCGCGGCCTTTTCCTCTCGCTCTACTCCGGCGCCCGAGATCGGGTGGGGCTTCTCCCGACGCAGCGGCGCGCTCGGTTGATGCGGATGATTTACAACCATCCCTACCGGACTCCGAACCCGCACACCCACATGGTGGAGCGGCATCTGGAGGCGATCCGCTCCCTCGGGTATGAGCCGTTGCGAAAGCGGCCGGAGGTTTTCTTCTCGAAAGAGGAGGAGGACCGGGTGGTGTCGCTCCTGATCGAACAAGGTTGGTCGGAGCGGCGCCGAGAGGAAGGTCGACCCCTCGTGCAAATTCATCCGGTGTCGCGGTGGATCTTCAAATGCTGGCAAGACGAGGATGTGGCGGCCGTGATCGATTATTTGATCGGTGAGCGGGGAGCGGATGTGGTGTTGAGCGGAGGGTCGTCCCCCGTGGAGCGGCAGAAGTGCGACCGCATTCTCTCCTTGGTCCGGCATCGTCCCATCAGTCTCGTCGGGAAGACGAACCTTCGGGAGCTGGCGGCCCTCTCCCGCCGGGCCGACCTCTTCTTCGGCGTCGATAGTGCGCCGATGCACATCGCCGCCGCAATGGAAACGCCGGTGATCGCCCTCTTCGGCCCCTCGGTGGCGGAGCTCTGGCGGCCGTGGGGGGAGGGACATACGACCCTCACGAAGGATTTTTCGTGTGTTCCTTGCAGCCAGGACGGCTGCGGCGGAAGCAAGCGGAGCCGCTGCCTCGAAGAGATGACGCCGAAGGAAGTGATTCGAGAGATCGACCGCTGTCTCTTCGATCTGAACGCGGTTCGATCTCAGCCGAGCCTGATTCGCCTGCTGCCGGCGGTATCACAAAGAGAAAAATGAGAACGAGGATGCAAGCGTGAAAATACTCATCGTCGGCCCCGAGTTCCATGAGAAGGGTGGACGTTTTCAAAGCGACATCGCCTGGTCGTTCCATCGCGCGCTCGAAAAGCGGGGGCTCGCCGGCGGCTTCTTCGCTTATAAGAAACGAAGCCTGCTCTCGTTCATCGAGAAGAACAACGGACTTCGGGAGTGGTGGCATCGGCGGATGAACCGGAAGCTGATCGATCGGGTCAAAGCCGAGCGCCCCGATCTGATGATTGTTTTTAAAGGAGGGTCGGTCGAGGCAGAGGCGTTATGGGAGATCCGTCGATCGACGCGGACGGTGATCATGAACGTTTTTCCCGACAATCCCCTCTACATGATGCCGTTTAAGAACATCGAGCCGTATCATTTCTTTTTCATCAAAGACTCCTATGCGTTGAAGGCGTTGTCCAAAATCGGTTTTCAGAATGTCCACTATCTTCCCCACGCGGCCGATCCGGAGGTTTGCCGGCCGGTCGCGTTGACGCCGGAGGAGCAGAAGCAATGGGGGAGCGATCTCTCCCTCATTGGATCGCTTTATCCTTATCGCGGATTCCTGATGCGGGAGATGGAGGCGTTTGACCTGAAGATCTGGGGAAAGGGATGGTCGTCGCTTCCCTCCGACGATCCGATCCGGCGGCGCTTCCAGGGCCGAAGTGTCTGGGGGGAGGAGAAGACGAAGGTGATCTGCGGGTCGAAGATTTCGCTGAACCCCCATCACCCCCTCAATGACATCACCGGGATCAACGACCGGACGTTTGACATCGCCGCCTGCGGCGGATTTCAGCTGCTCGATCGAAAGGCCGACCTGGAGAAACACTTCAAAATCGGCGAGGAGGTGGTCACCTACGGCGATAAAAAGGAGCTGATCGACCTGATCCAATACTATCTCCGTCATGACGAGGAGCGCCGAAAGATCGCCGAAAACGCCTATCGCCGCATCTTAAAGGAGCATACCGTCGAACACCGGGTCGATGAGATCCTCTCGATCTATTCAACCGGGGGCAGTGGACCTTCCGGCGGGGCGCGTCATGGCTAATCGTCCGCCCGTGACCGTGCTCCATCTGATCTCGCGGCTTCCGCCCGGCGGGGTGGAGAACCAGTTGCGAAAGGTGGTCCGTCTCTATGATCGGCGGCGGTTTCGGCCGATCGTCTGCTGCCTGAAGGAAAAAGGAGAGGTCGGGGAGGCGATCGAGCGGGACGGCACGCCGGTGGTGGTCTTGAATCGAATGCAGGGACACCCCTTCGACGTTCGGCTTGTTTTCCTCCTCCGGCGCTTGATGAAAGAGCACCGGGTTACGATTGTCCGGACGCATCAATTTCACGCGAACCTCTACGGCCGGATCGCGGCGATCTGGGCCGGCGTCCCGATCCTCCTTCCTTCATTCCACAACACTTACGCCCGGAGGAAGCGGCATCGCTCCCTGCTGAATTGGCTGTTGGCCCGGTGGACCGACCGGCTGATCACGGTATCTGAGGCGGTAAAGCGCGATCTGGTCCGGTACGATCATCTGCCTGAAGGGAAAATCAAAGTCGTCCACAACGGCTGCGATATCGATCGCTTCATGAAGCCGTCTTTGAAAAACGATCTCCGCGCGGCGTGGAAGATTCCCTCTGACGCGCCGGTGATCGGCACCGTCGGACGACTGGCCAAGGAGAAGGGACAGACAATTCTGATTCAAGCCGTGTCGCTCCTTCGATCCGATTTTCCCAATCTTCGCATTCTCCTCGTCGGGGAGGGGCCGGAACGGGAGACACTGGAAAAAGAAGCCGCCCGATTGGGTCTGGGGGACCGGGTCCTCTTTACCGGATTACAGCGGGAAATTCCCGCTTTCCTTGCGCTGATGGACCTCTTTGCCTTCCCATCGCTCAACGAGGGATTTCCGAATGCCTTGCTGGAGGCGATGGCGGCCGGAAAGCCGGTGATTGCCTCGGATATTCCCGAGAATGCCGAAATCCTCTCGTCGGAGAAGATCGGTCTGCGGGTTCCTCCGAACGATGCGAAGACCCTTGCAGAACAGATTCGCTTTCTCTTGAAGTCCCCCGATGAGGCCCGGGCGATGGGAAAGCGAGCGCAAGAATGGGTCGCTTCCCGGTTTACCGACACGAAGATGATGGAGGAGATTCAGGGACTTTATAAATCGCTTCTTCTGGAGAAGAAAATCTGGAGAGACGAGGATGGCGAAGCATGAAGATCGCGTTCATCCGAAAGACTTACCGCTTCCACGGCGGCGCGGAGCAGCATCTCACCCAGTTGATGATCGATCTTCAGAAAGCGGGCCACGAGGTCCATCTCCTCGCTCATCAATGGACAGGAGGACGGCTGGCGGGGATCACTTTCCATCGGGTGCCGATGATCGGCGGACTCTCTTTTCTAAAGGTCTTAAGCTTCGCTTGGTTCGCCAAGCGGCGGCTGCGCGGTCATCAATTTGATATCGTTCAAAGCCTCGACAAAACGGTCTCGCAAGATATCTACTGGGCCGAGGATGGCTGCCACCGCGCTTGGCTCGCCGCGCGGGAGAATCTGCTCTCCCCCTTCAAGCGATGGCTGGTCTCTCTGAATCCCCTCCACTGGTTGATCCTCCGTATTGAATCTCTTATCTTTAAAAAGGGAAATTATAAGAAAATTGTCGCGATTTCCAAGCAGGTCAAGGAGGAGGTCGTTTCGATCTATCGGATCGACCGTAACGACGTGGCGGTGATTTACAACGGCGTCGATCTGGAACGATTCCATCCGAAAAAGCGTGAGCAATTCCGGACGGCCGTCCGGGAGAGACATCAGATCGGGGAGTCGCCGTTTCTCCTCCTCTTCGTCGGATCGGGATTCGAGCGAAAGGGGCTGCGCTGTGTGATCGAGGCCCTTGGGGTGCTGAAAGAGCTGGAGATCGTTCTGCTCGTTCTCGGAAGGGGCGCGTCGGCCGGCTATCTGCGGCGGGCTGAGGAATTGGGGGTAGCGGCGTCGGTCCGATTTTTGGGACCGCAGCCTCGC
>SCUR01000291.1 GCA_004297235.1 Candidatus Manganitrophaceae bacterium
TCTCGACCGCATTCGCTTGATGGACCGCTCCTTCGCGAACCTTCTTTGTATTCGCGAGCAACTGCTCCGAAGCGGTCGTGATGAGGTGAGCAGCGTCTTGAATCCGCTTGATCATTCCCTTCAAGCCGGCCGTCATTTGCGAGAAAGCAAATGCAAGAATGCCAACCTCATCCTGCGAGGAGACCGCGATGGCCTGGCTGAAATCCCCCTCCGCCATCTTTGCGGCCGCACGGGTCATCCGCTCCAGCGGTGCCACGGTGATGCCGACGAAAACCAGCGAGACCAAAATGCCGGAAGAAATTAATACGACCAATACCGAAAGCAGGATCAGGGAAAACTTAATGAGATCTCTATGTAGGCCTTTTAAAGAGACCCCCAACCGGATGACCCCCATTTTTTTCGTATTCTGCTGTTCCCCTTTTCCGACGGTAACTTCAGAGGGAGCGGCCACATCGTAAAACGCTTCGGCGTGTTGGTCGTAGGGAAAAATCGTCGCCTTCTTTACGGTGAGCGCTTGCGCAGTAAGGGGGTCGTTTAATACCGTTCCGATTTGAGCCTCATCGGTGTGGGCGATCACTTTTCCTTCATTATTGAGAACGATCACATAGGCAATGTCCTCGGCGTGGGCGATTTTTTCAAGCATCGGCACCAACATCGTATTGTCTTCCGTGGCGATGCTGAAGATCGAGAGGGCCGCGATATTTTCCGCAATCGTCACTCCTCGTTTTTGGAACTCCTCCTCGAAATGGCTTTCGATGACTTTCAGCAGGAGGACGCCGAGGACCGATCCGATC
Organism: Candidatus Manganitrophaceae bacterium; assembly: GCA_004297235.1. Lineage (GTDB taxonomy): Bacteria > Nitrospirota > Nitrospiria > SBBL01 > Manganitrophaceae > Manganitrophus. The sequence goes on from SCUR01000291.1 coordinate 795, forward strand.
ACGATAAAGAGAAGACTCAGCATCAAGATAAACTTAAACCGGATCCCCCGCTTCAATTTTCTTTGGACTGACTTTTCCAAGACTCACCCGAGAGGAACTTTCAGTTGGCACTCATCTCCGCCCAACGCGCTTTCGACCGATTTCGAGATATTCGATTTGATTGATCACTGATTAGAGGCCGATGTTTATCCAGTATATCAAAGAAGTGAATTACAAGGAGTATTCATCGGCGGGAAATCTCACCCATAACGGGTGGTAAACGGCGGTTTAAGACATGAAAACCAGGTACGACCTCCTTTATTTCGGAAAACCCGTCGTACTCGAATGTCTCTCATTTGATTTCTATCCCCTCTGGGACAATTTAGATAGAATTCAAGCGGTCGATAAGACCAGGGTGGAAAGAACTGCCAGGATGGATGACTTTCAACCGATAGCGGTTCCGTCCTTTCGATTTGTCTATCTGCTTCCCTTCCGCCGCCCCCATATACGTGGGCAGAGCGTTTACCAAGATCGGCCTCCATAAAGGACCTCAAGGGAGATGGCATTACCCCATTTCGGTGTTTAATTTCGAGACCCTGCATGAAGGTACGTAATTCATGAAGACCTTTGAGCCCGCATAAAGTACGCCGTTCCCCGGAAAAAGGAACACCCTCAACGGAAGAGAAAAGAAGAGAAGTCCAATCATCCCGACTTCTCAGAAGGGTTCGTGATAAATAAAAGATAGAGGTCGTTCAGGTGGGTTCGCGTCGGGCCGGTTCGGATCAGGTCGCCGAGCGCGTCGAAGAAAGGATAGGCGTCGTTCTCCGCGAGCGATTTTCGGATGTCGATCCCTTTCCGCGCCGCCCGGCCGGCGGTTTTCCCGTCGGCGATCGCCCCCGCCGCATCGGTCGGTCCGTCGGTGCCGTCGGTTGAGAAGGCCGCCGCGGTGATCCCCTCGCTCCCGGCCAGCTGAACGGCGGCGGAGAGGGCAAACTCCTGACACCGTCCTCCCTTTCCCCGCCCGCGGACGGTCACCGTCGTCTCCCCCCCGGCGATCAAACAGACCGGTTTTTCTTTTTCCCTTCGGCGACGCCGGATCTCTTTGGCAAGGGCGACCAGCGCTTTGGCCGCTTCCCTCGATTCACCCTCCAAGACCGTCGTGAGGATCTGAGGACGAAATCCCATCGTCCTGAGCAGGCGGGCCGCCTCGTGGACGACCCCGTCGCCGTTTCCGATCAGAATATGGTCGACGCCGCGCGCCGGGCGCTTCGGGGTTTCGGGAAGCGCTCCCCGCTCGCCTTGTTCTAAAACACGCCGGACCGATCGATCCATCTTCTTCCAAAGGGAGTATCGCTTCAAGATCTCGATGGCATCGGCGAAGGTCGTCGGATCGGAGACGGTCGGACCGGAGGCGATGACGTCGAGCCGGTCGCCGACCACATCGGAGAGGATAAAGTTGACCATCCGGGCGGGGCCGACCGCCCGGGCGAGTTGACCTCCTTTGATCCGGGAGAGATGCTTCCGGACGGTGTTGATCTCTCCGATCACGGCGCCGGAGCGCAAGAGAAGATCGGTCACCTCTTGCTTGGCCCGGAGTGAAAGGCCGGAAATCGGAAGGGGAAGAAGGGCCGACCCGCCCCCCGACCAGAGGCCGATGACGAGATCTCCCCGCTTCGCCCGATGCGCCAACGAGAGAATCTCCCTCGCTCCCGCCTCCCCGGCCGCATCGGGGATCGGATGGCCGGCTTCGAGAATCCGAATCGTTCGACAAGGG
>SCUR01000292.1 GCA_004297235.1 Candidatus Manganitrophaceae bacterium
GGGTAGAACTGCGCTGTTTAAGGTTTTTCCTGGTCAGATGGGTTAATCCTTTCGGGCAATGTACAAGACGCTCAATAAAATTCTATCTTGATTGTAAATAGAAGGAGATTTCATTTGGCCGCACCCTCCGCACCCCGCATGCCGTGGTGGGAAGTCCTCTTCAAGTATTCCCTCTTCGAGGCGGGGGATTCCGCCTGGTCACTGATCATCGTTTCGACCTATTTCGGAACGTTCCTCCAAGTGGTCCTCAAAGAACCCGGAGCGGAATTCGGTTGGGGGGTGACGATCGGCGCCCTCCTGATCGCTCTTCTCTCCCCGGTCCTCGGCGCCAACGCTGACAACAGCGGACGGCGTCAGCCGTACCTCCGATGGTTTGTCCTGGGCGCGGTGGTCTGCACGGCGGGCCTGACCTGGGTTCACACAGTCCCTGAGGCCATGCTCCTCTTCATTCCGGCCTATATCTGCGTCAATGGAGCTTTTACTTTTTTTCCCGCGATGACCCCGGCCGTGAGCAATGAGAAGACGGTTTCTACGGTTATCAGTATGACCGTGGGAGTGGGGTATGCGGGGGGCCTGATCTGTTTGCTGACCCTGAGTCGGCTCGCTCCGACCGACGCCTCGGCGGGCCGGGTCTTCCTCCCGATGGCCTTGATCTACCTGGTCCTGGCTTTTCCGGCAATGTACCTGGCTCCGGACTTTACCCCGAAGGGCGCCGCCAGGATCGACATGGCCGCCGCTTACGGCAAAATGAGAGAAACGTTTCGAGAAGCGCAAAAATACAAGTTCCTGTTTCGCTTCTTGGTCGCTGATTTCCTTTACGAAAACGCGGCGGCCTCTATCATTACATTGATGGGACTCTACTCGCGCAATGTGTTGGGCTTTCACGCTGGCGAGTTGACGAAGCTGTTCGGCCCCTCCATCGTGGTGGCGATGCTTTCGGCTTGGTTTCTCTTCGGACCGTTGATCCGGAGGATCGGTCCTCGAAAGACCGTGCTGGTTGATCTGGCGGTGTGGCTTCTCCTTTTTATCTTGATCCCGATCATTCGACCCGGGAGCTCTCTTCAAGTCGGGTTCATACGCCTCGATGCCAAGCCTCTGTTCACCATCGCCGTCGCCCCCTTGGCCGGAATGGGGCTGGCCGGCGTCTGGTCCTCCAGCCGGGTACTTCTGACCGCTCTGACACCGGCGAATAAATCGGGCGAGTTCTGGGGACTCTATAATCTCTCCGGCCGCACCGCAAGCCTCCTTGGAGACGCCACCTGGTCTTCCATCCTGACCGTTCTGGGGGAAGGACCCCTCGGCTATGACGTCTCCATCGTCGCCCTGGCCGTCTATGTGCTCCTGGGGGCCATTGTCATCGCCACCCTGCCGGATGCGCGTCCCTCTGCGGTGAACTTTGTACGGCCGTCCCCAGCCGCAGGCAATGAAGATCGGTAAACAGCGCCGCTCCGTGCATGATCTCTCCAGAACGAAGGCCGATGACCGGCGGAAGAAGAAAAGGATCTCACACCGACCCAGGCTCAGGAGATCAATCTCTCTTCATTTTTCTTGAACCCAAAGGGGTCCTCCTTGCAGAGGGTTGCATCCGATGAGGAGATCGACTACAACTAAATTAGTTTTGCCGGATCGTCGAAACGGCCCGCCTCTATAAAAAACCTGCTTCACCCAAAAAAGATTGACCATGATTAGCCCTGCGGATATTTTCACTTCATCTTTTACTTGAGGAGCGAGGAACCAATGCCAAGGAAGGCAAACAAGATACATCTTTACCCTTCGAATGAGAAGGATGATTTCTATGAAAACGGAGTTGTGGGTCTGGCGGGGCTTGCCGCGGACATCCCCGATCATAAACGGGTGGAGCAGGCCCTTCGTCAACAAGCGCAAATCATCGATCAGATCCACGACTCCGTGGTCTCAACCGATTTGGACGGCCATGTCATCCGCTGGAATCGGGGGGCGGAGCGATTGTTCGGGTATACATCGAAAGAAGCCGTAGGCAAACATATCTCTTTTGTCTATCCTGAGGATCAGAGAGATTTTCTCCAGCACCAGGTGATTCGGCCGCTTAAAGAGAAGGGGGAGCACGACATCGAAGTGCGGATGCACAGAAAATCGGGAGAGAAATTCGACGCGCATCTCTCCCTCTCCCTCTTGCGGGATGACCAAGGCGGTATCATCGGGATGATTGGCTACTCCATCGACATCACCGATCGGAAACAGGCGCAAGAGGCCCTTCAAAAGGCCCACGATGCGTTGGAGATCCGGGTTCTGGAAAGAACCGCCGCGCTGGTCGAGGCCAATGCCGCCTTGCAGGCGGAGATCGCCGAGCGGCGGCGGGTGGAAAAGCAGATCAAGGCGCGCACCCGCCAGCAGGAGGCGGTGGCGATGCTCGGACAACAGGCCCTGGAAGGGAAGCCCCTCTCTGAATTGATGAAGGAGGCGGTCTCCCTCGTTGCCCGGGTTTTGGAGGTCGAATACGCCAAGGTGCTTGAACTCCTCCCGGGAGGAAAGGCGTTTTTGTTGCGGGCCGGGGTCGGATGGAAGGAAGGGATCGTCGGGAATGAAATAGTGGACGCCGGGATCGATTCTCAGGCCGGCTACACCTTTGCGCTTCTTTCCAAGGCGCCGGTGATCGTAGAAGATCTTCGAGCGGAAGCGCGGTTTACCGCGCCGCCGCTGCTGCGCGATCATGCGGTGGTGAGCGGCATGAGCACCGTCATCTATGGGAGGGAATTTCCCATCGGGGTCCTGGGGGCGCACACCGTCCGACGGCGGAAATTTACGAAGAACGACAGCCACTTTCTCCAATCGATCGCCAACGTGCTCGCCCAGGCGATCGACCGCAATCGATCCGAGGAAGAGCGCGCGCGGCTTTTAGCGAACGAGCACCAAGCGAGGCGCGATGCGGAGGAGGCCAACCGGGCCAAAGATGACTTTCTGGCGATGGTCTCCCACGAGCTGCGGACCCCGCTCAATTCAATCATGGGCTGGGCGCAGATTCTTCAGAGGGGAGAGGTCGATCAGGCGACCTATCGGATCGCATTGAAATCGATCGGGGGCAACGCGAAAGCGCAGGCGCAGCTCATCGAAGATCTGCTCGATGTCTCCCGCATCATCGCGGGGAATTTGCGTCTCGATCTGCGCGTGACATCGCTTCCGCCGATGATCGAGGCCGCCATCGATTCGGTCCGCCCCGCCGCCGAGGCCAAGGGAATCCGGATCGAAACGACGCTGGCCCCCGCGGCCGACACGGTTTTGGCCGATCCCGATCGGCTCCAGCAAGTGGTCACCAATCTGCTCTCGAATGCGATCAAGTTCACCCCGGAGGGGGGACGGGTGAGGGTCGATCTTGAGCGGGTTAATCCCGCGATCCAAATCCGGGTCAGCGATACGGGAATCGGAATCAGCGCCGAATTTTTGCCGTATGTCTTTGATCGTTTTCGCCAGGCGAAGAGCGCCGGTTCGAGGGCACGCGAAGGTTTGGGATTGGGTCTTGCGATTGTTCGGCACCTGGTGGAATTGCACGGTGGAAC
>SCUR01000293.1 GCA_004297235.1 Candidatus Manganitrophaceae bacterium
GGGCTTCCCCTTTTTCCGAGCCGACCTCGACGACGAAGTAGTGCCGATCTTTTTCCAGGACCTCGGTCAGGGCAAGGTCGAACCCGGACGTCGCCTTCGGGCCGCTCTTCATCGAGACGCAAAAGCAGGTGCCCCCTGCCACACTACAGTTGAGGGCGACGATGAAGACGTTCTCCCGCTGGGCTTTGTAGTAGGGATCAACGTAGGTCCCTTCCAGGAAAACTTTGTCTTGGATGGCGATGGCGTGCAGCTCGCACGCGCGGACGCCGATCAGGGCGAGCTTCGTGATCTCTTCTTTTTCATCGATGATTCGAAAGCCGTTCTCTTCGCGCTCGGCGCGCCAGAGACGTCTTGCCGACGGGAGAAAATATTTTTTCCAGGAATGGGGGCCGACGGCATAACCGAAGAAGGCGGCATCGTCTCTTTTTTTCAGACGATAAGTGGCCCCTTCTTGTACATCGGTCCAGCCGATCGGGAGGTCGTTGATGGAGGTTAATTCATCGTAGACGATCGCGCCGTTCTCAAGGGTCGGGCCGACGAGTCGGTATCCCAATTGCTTCAGCGAATCAAAGCAGCGTTGAAGGTGGCCGACATCGAGAATTTCTTTTCGGTTTGGGATCGGTTCCGATATTTCCATCCTGCTCCATGATGATGGGATTGGTCCGCCGCCGGAATTTAAGACAGGAAAGGATCGGTTTCGAGGTCAGTCTATTCTTTTCCTGCTAAAACAGTCAAGCAGGTATGCCATCCTTGGCGCCTCATGAGTCGTCGCGCTTTGTTTTACACCGAGACGCTAATACCGCTCGATCAGAACGAGACAATATCGGAGGGCGTCGATCTCCGTGAAGATCCCGACCAGCTTGTTGTCGATATCCACGACCGGAAGCGCCCCGATCTTATGTTCAACCATCCGCTTAATGGCGTCGTGGATCGAGGTTTCTTTCTTAACGGAAATCGGATGACGGGACATCAGATCGGAGACGATCTGTTGATCGACATCGCCGAATTCCTTCATCTCTCCTCCGGTGATTCTCCAGTTCTGCCGAATGTCGCGATCCGAAATCATTCCGACCAACCGGTCCCCCTCCACAACGGGCAGATGCCGGATTTCGTGATCCAACATCAACCCGAGCGCCTTGACCGTCGAATCTTCCGGGTGGATTGAGAGCGGTTTGAAAGTCATCCGATCGTTCATCGTTGGAATTTCATACGGTTTCATTTCTCCTCCTCGTCTTTGGGCGAACGGGGATCACCGTTTCATCGATTGTTGTTTCATCTGCTCCAACGCCGCTTCCCGGTCCTCTTTATCGAGGGAAACATCGATCCAGGGATAAAGGATCTTTTCTTCTTCCCGGCTGTGACGGGCGAGTAGATCGATCAACTCTTTGAGCGCTTCCTCGGTTCCACCCTCCTTGTCGATTTGAGCTGAGAGCTTCTCAAAGAGCATTTTGATCTGTTGATGTTGGGATTGGACGAGCACCGTGGGGCCGGGCATGTGCATGCCGGTCCGACGCTCGATCGCCGGGAAAAGAATCTCTTCCTCCCAGGCCATATGTTTTTCAACCCCGGTCTTAAACTGATCGAACAACTCCCGGGCGCGGACGCCATCGTGATCTCTCGCTTTTAAAAAATCTCTTAGGATTTGTTCAAGCCGTTCATGGTCGTGCGTCATAAAATCTTTTATTTTCATCGATCGTCTTCCCTATCTATCGGAACCCTAGTTCATCTTGAAGCAATCCCATGGGAGAGACAACCCCCCGAAAGGGGTGTCGATGTCCGCCGTGACATCGATGGGTGAAGACTTAGGATGAGCGGTCGGAAATCAGGGTGAGTGTCATCTGTGTCGATAAACGCTTCCTTCGGGGGAATTCCGGGAAGATAAATGATCTGATCACAAGGCGGTACGGAAGCGACGATCTCTTTCCGGAGGCGGAATCGTACCACGCCTATCAGAGCGTCAATTTCGTCACCTCTCACGACGGCTTCACCCTGTATGATCTCGTCTCCTAAATACAAAACACAATGAGGCCAATGGCCACCGCAATACCGATGGAACCGATCTACAACTCTGAAAAAGATTTTAAGGTAGTCTCTAAAAATCAAATCGCAGCTCGCCGATGATACTGTGTGCGCTGAAGTGGTCGCGGAGCTCGCCGTTGTATTTCAGGAGGGTCGAGAATCCGGCTTGGGTCTGATAACCGATCCCCAGGCCGAGGACCGCGCCGTTTCGATCCGCCGTCCTCCCTTCGATGGAAAAAGAGGCATCCGGCGCGCCGACATACGAGGCATTGATCATCTGATCATCGATGTCGTAGTCGTGCAGCCAGGCCAGGCTCGCCTCCGGAATCCACCGTCCGCCGGTCCCGCTCTCGATGACGCGAGCGGCGCGCAGACCGAGCGTCGACACCAATAAGGTCGTCTTTCTCCCCTCCACGATCAAGGCGGCGCTTCCTCCGCGCTCGCGGAAGCCCTCCTCATCCAGACGGGTATATTGCAGGAACAAGGAGGGGTCGAGGCGCCAGGGCCCGTTTTGGAAATAGTAACCGGCTCCCAGGGCGCCGGAGTAGAGGCGTCCGTCGTGGCTGCTGGTGACCGACGTGGTCGTTGCGCCGACGACGATGTTCCGCTTCAGATCGTACTGATTGCCGCCGTAGGAGAAGACCCCGGTGACATAGAGCCGACGATTGAAATAATCGCCGTAGATTGAGCCGATCCCGCTGTCGATGTCGCCGTCGCTCAGCCCTTGATCGGTCTTCACGTTATTCTTCGCCTGTCCGTAGCTGACCCCCATCGTCACAGTGTCGGTCAGCCGCTTATCGGCGCCGAGGGTCAGGCCGCCGAGGTTGTACCGGAAGCCGATGTCGCCGCCGTCGGCGTCTTGGTCTCCCCATTGGCCGAACGCTTTGAGCCAGACATCATAGGCATCCGCGTGCTCTCTTCGGTCGTCCGACCGATTCAGCGCGAAGGGGCCGTTGGCGGCGAGCCGAACGGGACGGTCGGCGTTGGCCGACGCGGAGAGCGCCCCGGCATGCAGGGAAACCATCCGGTCCTGCAGCGTGTTCGTGTACTGCTGGTTCCCGTTCAGCGCGGCGTCGCTCAGATGCCCGTAGGCCGCCGGGCTGAGGCTGAAGAAGGCGGTGGCGAACTCCCCGTCGGTCGAAAGACCCTGCGCGTCGCCGGGTGAGGTTCATCTCTCCGGAGGCGGTCGGGAGGATCCGATCGAGCTGGTGGGCGACCGCTCTTTCGTTTCCGGTTCGGGCCACGGTCGTGAAGCGGGCGACCTCCGCCTCGACCTGCACGGCGTCGGCGGTCTGACGCGATTGGAAGCTGACCAGGCGGGTCGAGGCGGGGAGCTCGACGGCGGAGAAGGCGGTGTTCGTCTCGATGCCATTCGCCGCCTTCAGCACATCGTAGGTCGTCCCATTCACATAGGCCCCCCGTTCCCGCACGATCTTCAAGGTTCCGTCGAGGCCGGTTTGGCCGTTGATGAAGAACTGGCCGTGGCGGCCGTCGCCGTAGACCTTCACCTGGAGAAGGGTGTCGCCGCCGAACCGGTAGTCGTTGTCGAGCTTCAACGTCCCTTGATTGATTTCGACCCGCTCCATCGGGTTGAGCATCGAGAGGGTGAAGGTCCCCTCGCCGTTTTTGACGGCGCTGACCCCCGGCAACGCGCCGGCGTAACTTCCCGCATTGTTGAAGACCAGATTAAGGCTGCTCGCGTCATCGATGATACCGCCGCTGATCACCGGCGTTCCTTCCATCGAGAGAATGTTGCTCCCGGTGCCGA
>SCUR01000294.1 GCA_004297235.1 Candidatus Manganitrophaceae bacterium
GCGACCGCCCCGATGGGTCGGCAATCTCATCGGCCCCGGCGATTATCCCCGGACGGCGCGACGGAAAGGCAAAGACGGCAAGGTGCTGCTGTCGGTCTTCATTGACGAGACCGGGCGGGTGCGGGACGTTCGCTTGCTTCAGGGAAGCGATGACACGCTGAACGAAGCGGCCCTCCGCAAAGTGCGTCAAGGAATTTTTACTCCGGCATACAACGGAGAAGGAAAATCGGTGCCGTGTAAGGTGACTTTACCGATTCGATTCCACTTGGACTAGACACCGGTCAAAAACAATCCACTTTCATCACGAAAGGATGAACGAAGAATGAGACAACTGAAACGCAAATGCCGCCGCAACCGGCTCCTCCTGAACGCAAAAATCAAATCTCGAAGCGCCAAGCAGTGTCGTGCAGAGATAAGACCGCGCAAAGCGGGCTTCACCCAATCAATCGTCAGCGTCCTCGGCGCGGCGGCCTTGATCGGAATGGGAACGCTCGCCTGGGCGGACCCGACGCCGGAGCGGACCCCGGAGCAGACGACCGAGGAGTCGACCCTCTTGCCGGAGGTGGTGGTGCCGGGGAAGCAGGAGAAGGAAGAGAGCTACAAATCGGAGGCCTCTTCCCTGCCGAAGTATACGGAGCCGTTGCGCGATACGCCCCAGTCGATCACCGTGGTGCCGCAAGATCTGATGGAGGAGGAGGGGGTGACAACGCTGCGCGAAGCGCTCCGAAACGTCGCCGGCATCAGTCTCGCCGCCGGCGAGGGGGGCTCTCAGGGGGACAACCTGACGCTTCGGGGGTTTACCGCCCGCAACGATATCTTTCTCGATGGAATGCGCGATTTCGGCAGTTACTACCGCGATCCCTTTAATCTGCAGGCGGTCGAAGTGCTCAAGGGCCCGTCTTCCATCACATTCGGCCGCGGCTCGACCGGCGGGGTGATCAACCAAGTGAGCAAGATGCCGGGTCTCACCCCGCACGTTGAAGGGACTCTCGGTTTCGGCACCGACCGGACCCGGCGGGCGACCGCCGATATTCAGGAGCCGCTGCAAGAGCTTGGTCCGGGGGCGTCCCTCCGTCTCAACCTGATGGTCAACGACTCCCATGTGGCCGATCGCGACATCGCCGAGAACCGCCGCTTCGGCTTCGCCCCGTCGCTGGCGTTCGGACTCGGCACGCCGACCCGACTGACCTTCAGCTATTTTTATCAATCGGAAAATGATATCCCCGATTACGGCATCCCCTGGCTCTTCAACCAACCGGCCCCGGTGCCTCGAAACAATTACTACGGTTTTGAGAAGGATAATTTCCTTGAAACGGCCGTCGATATCGGCACCGCGAGGCTGGAGCATGATTTCAACAATGCGGTCACCCTGCGCAATCAGATCCGTTATGGGCATTACTCGCGCGACGCCCGGATCACCGAGGCGCGGATCGCCGGCACACCGACCCCGGCGACGCCGCTGAGCGCGATCAACGTCACTCGCAATCAGATCGTCGCCGAGAGTGTCGAGACCTTTTTCCAGAACCAGCTCGACATGATTGCGAGGTTCAACACCGGTTTCATCGATCACGCCTTGGTCGCCGGGATTGAGGTCGGGCGGGAAACGTCCGACCCGATCCGCTCCACGTTCGCCGGCGTGCCGGTAACAAGCCTGTTGGACCCCGACGAGAACCAGCCTTTCGCCGGGACGCCGACCGTCACGTCGAGGGTCGACACAACCGCGGACAGCGTCGGCGTGTATCTGATCGATACGCTGAAGCTGGGGAAACAGTGGGAGCTCACCGGAGGGCTTCGCTGGGACCGGTTTGACGCAAGCTATAAACAATCCGTTTCTCCGGCGGCGGCCTTCGATCGAACCGATCAGATGCTGAGCTGGCGGGGGGCGTTGGCCTACAAACCGGCGCCGAACGGGAGCGTCTATTTCGGTTACGGCACCTCGTTCAATCCTTCCGCGGAAACATTGTCTCTCAGCGCCGCCAACGCCAACCTCGAACCGGAGAAAAACGAAACCTATGAGGTCGGCAGCAAGTGGGATCTCTTCTCCGATTCGCTGGCGCTGCGGGCGGCCTTGTTCCGCACGGAGAAAACCAACGCCCGCGAGCCCGATTCGAACAATCCGCTCCTGAACGTTCTTGCCGGGAAGCAGCGGGTCGACGGAATCGAAGTGGAAGCGGCCGGCCGTCTGACCGACCGGTGGCAGATTTTCACCGGCTACGCTTACATGAAAAGCGAGCTTGTCCGCTCCGTGTTCTTCCCCTCCGCCGTCGGCAGCCAACTGGCCAACGTCCCGAAGCAGACGTTTAATCTCTGGACCACTTACGCGCTCCCCTGGGGCGTGGAAATCGGCGGCGGAGGGAGATACGTCGGCAGCCGCACCGCCAGCACCACCGTGCCGCTCGATCCGATCACCGGTCTCGTGAAGGAGGCGCCTGGGTATTGGGCCTTTGACGCCATGGCGGAGTATTATTTGATGGAGCTGATCGAAATTCAGCTCAATCTTTATAATCTGACCGACAAGTATTACTACGAGCAGCTCCATCCCGCGCATATCGTGCCGGGGCCCGGCCGTTCGGCGCTGCTGACCATGCGATTTGAATTTTAAACTAAGATAAGGAGGGTGGACCGATGTTGTTGAGCATCCCCGAAGTACTCACAAAGGAACAGGTGGCGCAGGCCCGGCAGACGTTGGAGCAGGCCGAATGGGTCGACGGCCGCGTCACCGCTGGCCATCAATCGGCCCAAGCAAAAAACAACATGCAGGTGCGGGAAGGCCACCCCGCCGCCGTCAAAATCGGCGAGATGATCCTCGACGCGCTGGGGAAAAGCCCGCTCTTTGTCTCGGCGGCCCTGCCATCGAAGGTTTTCCCTCCGCTGTTCAACCGATATCAGGGGGGACAATCGTTCGGCACCCATGTCGACAACGCGATCCGTCAGATTCCCGGCACCCCCTATAAAATCCGCACCGATCTTTCCGCCACGCTGTTTCTCAGCGGGCCGGACGAATACGAGGGGGGGGAGCTGGTGATAGAGGATACCTACGGCGTACAGCGCATCAAGCTGTCGGCCGGTCACCTGGTCCTTTATCCCTCGACGAGTCTCCACCATGTCCGGCCGGTGACGCGCGGCACCCGCCTCGCCTCCTTTTTTTGGATTCAGAGCATGGTCCGCGACGATGCCGAGCGCTCGATCCTCTTTGATCTCGACTTGGGGATTCAACGGCTTGAGCGGGATCCGAGTCATCCGTCGGTTGTGCAATTGACCGGCGTGTATCACAACCTGCTGCGGCATTGGTCGGAGGTAAGTTAGAGGGGGGTGCAAATGGAGAAGGTTTCGACCCGACAAGCGATGACGTTCCGCAATATCCTTTTTTGGCTTCATCTCACGGCGGGGACCGTCGCGGGCCTTGTGATCCTGGTGATGTCTCTGACCGGCGCGCTGATCGCTTTCGAACCGCAGATCGTCGATTTTGCGGAACGGGGGGTTCGGAATGTGACCCCGCCGGGCCCCGACGCGCGCCGACTGAACGTGGAGACCCTCATCGCCAAAGCGCGCGAGGCGTTTCCGAAATTGCCCCCCAGCGGCGTGGCGATGGAATCCGAGCCGACCTCTTCCGCTTCGGTCAGTTTCGGACGGGAGGAGACGATCTTTATCAATCCTTATACCGGAGACGTGTTGGGGAGAGGTTCGAAGACCCACAAGCTCATGCATGAAGTCGAAGATTTGCACCGCTGGCCCGGCTCGCGTGAGGTCGGAAAACCGATCACCGGCCTCTCCAACGCGGCGTTCCTGATCCTGGTCGTCACCGGTTTCTACCTCTGGTGGCCGAGGCGCTGGACCGGGACGACGTTCAAGGCCGTGAGCCGCTTCAACCCCCGGTTGCAAGGAAAAGCGCGCGATTGGAACCGGCACAATGTCATCGGCTTTTGGTGTGCGCCGATTCTCCTTGTCATTACGTTGACCGGCCTGATCATGTCGTATCAGTGGGCGAACAACCTCCTCTACACGTTTACCGGAAACGAGCCTCCTCCTCCCGCACCGCAAGCCGCACCTTCAAAGCCGATCGAGCCTCCGTCCGATGTCGATCGGCTCTGGGCGCGCGCCGAACAGCAGGCGCCCGGCTGGGTGTCGATCCGGCTTCGCTTCCCGCCACAACCGGAGGGCCCGGTGATCGCTTCGATCCAAGAGCCGGCACTTTGGCATCCAAACCCGCGCTCGCAGCTGACGCTCCATCCGCTGACGGCGGAGGTGATCAAATGGGAGCCGTTCTCCGGATATAACCTTGGAAGAACGCTCCGTACCTGGGTTCGGCCGATCCATACCGGTATGGCGGGGGGAGCAGTGGGTCAAACGATTGCCCTTTTAGGAGCGGCCGGCGGCATCATGCTCGCTTGGACCGGTCTCGCCATGGCGTGGCGCCGAATCTTCCAGCGCAAACCCAAATCGGTTCCGGCGCCGACGGTGACCACGACGGAGTCGTCCTTATGAAGCATGATCTGAAGAAGGTGAGTGGAAGGGGTGGGATTCGCTTCAGTTATGATTTTCGATAACTGGCAAACGATTTCGGCGTTTCCCAAAGCCGCACTTCGGAGACCGGCAACTTCTGCGAGACCGCATAGTCATAAATGAGTTTCGAGATTGCCTCGGCGGTGGGGTTCTCATCGATGAGGAAGTATCTCTCCTTCATCTCTTCGAGCGCGGGGATCAGCGGGTCGCGGCGGCAGAGGATCATGTTGTGGTCGAGGTTGTCGTCGATCCAGACCTGGACGACCTGCTTGATCTCCTCGAAGTCCCGGACCATGCCGAGCTCATTTAATTTTTCGGAGTAAAGCTCGATTTCGACCTTGCCGTTATGGCCGTGGAGGTGGCGGCACTTGCCGCTGTAGTTGAGCAGCCGATGGCCGTAGCAGAAGTGGATTTCGCGGGTAACCTTATACATCTCTCTTCCTTTCAAAGTTAAGCAATCAGCCGACCCCCGTCGATCACGATCGTGGCGCCGGTCATGAAGTCGGTCCCCTCGATCAAAAAGAGAATGGCGTTCACGATGTCTTGCGGCGATCCGACCTTCTTCAGCGGGGTGTTCCGCTCGACCTCCTCCTTCTCCATCGGGTCGAGATCCTCCGGGAGAAGAATCGGTCCGGGGGCGACGGCGTTCACCTCGATCTTCGGAGCCAGGGTTTTAGCGAGGCCCTTCGTCATCGCAATCACGCCGGCTTTGGAAATACAGTAGGGGAGATAGTCGACATAGGGCCGAAAACCGGACCAGTCGGCGAAGTTGATGATCTTCCCCCCCTCCTGCTGCATCGCCTTCGCGGCCGCCTGCGCGCAGAAGAAACTTCCCTTCAAATTCGAATCGAGCGTAAGATCCCAATCCTTTTCGGTCACCTCCGAGAGCGGCGTTTTGAAAAAGACCGCCGCGTTGTTGACCAGGACGTCAAGACGGCCGAGGACCTTCACCGTTTGTTGGACGATCCGCGCACAGTCGCGCGCTTTCGCGAGGTCTCCCTGGACCGAATGCGCCGTTCCCCCCCGCTTTTCGATCTCCTTGACGACCGCCTGGGCTTCTTTTTTGGAGCGGTTGTAGTGGACGGAGACCCGCGCCCCCCGCTCGGCGAGCGCCAGGGCGATCGATCGGCCGACGCGCCGTCCGGCGCCGGTGACGAGGACCGTCTTCCCTTTTAATTTCATTCGAGCATTGCTCCCGTTTGGACAATTTCGCTATGATAGTATGCAGAGCCGAAAAGATCAAGGAGGGATCTCCTTTTCCCTTCGGGCGCGAGTGTCAAGATTTCCGTCGGTGTTCCACATCGTTGTGGCAATTTCGGAATTGATTTGCTTGAACGACTTTGTTAGAATCGGCTTCCTATTTGAAGACCATGGTGGTATGAAGGGCAAGAAAGAGCGAGAGAAAGAAGAAAAAGCGCTTGTCTTGGTCAGCGGCGGGATCGACAGCGCCGTGTTGGTTTCGGAGTTGTCGGCTCAGTTTGATCAGGTGATCCCATTCTATGTGCGGAACGGCTTCGCCTGGGAGAAGATCGAGCTTCACTGGCTTCGCCGTTATCTGAAAAAGATCGCCTCCAAAGCGATCGCCCCCCTCCACGTTGTCGATCTACCCCTTCGGGATGTCTACCCCGATCACTGGAGCTTGACCGGAAAAAAGATTCCCGATTTCGAGTCGGAGGATGCCGCCGTCTACCTCCCCGGAAGGAACATTATTCTCCTCTCTAAGGCGGCGGTCTATGCGGCGCTGCAGGGGATCGCGTTCATCGCCTCCGGCATCCTCAAGGGAAATCCCTTCCCCGACAGCACCCCGC
>SCUR01000295.1 GCA_004297235.1 Candidatus Manganitrophaceae bacterium
CATTTTCTACCCGGCGGCGAGCTCTTTTCGAATCTGGCTGGCTGAAATCGGGCTGGGCGGGATGGAGATGAAGTGAATGGCGCTCCGCGATGCGATCGGAAGGGTGACCATTTCTTCCTTCCGACGGTCGAGTTCCCGCAGGGGGGCCGGATCGATCCCTCGGAGCGGACCCAGGTTGGGCAGCTGCGAAAAAGGATGGCCGGGGCGGGCGACGACGACAAAATCGCAGAGCGACAAAAGGCGCTCCGGCTCTCTCCAGGCGGGAAGATCGAAAAAGGCATCGGTCCCGATGATGAAGAAGAGCCGGTCATTGGGATAGCGACGCTGCAGCTCCGAGACGGTCTCCACGGAGTACGATTTGCCGGGCCGCCGGACCTCAATGTCGCAGAGCTCAAAACCGGGGCGGCCCAAAAGCGCCAGCCGGGTCATCTCCAGACGATGCTTCGCCGGAGGAATCTCCTCTTCTTTTTTATGAGGCGGATTTCCGGAAGGGATAAACAGAATGCGGTCGAGATGAAGCTTCTCCTGAACCGCCTCGGCAATGTAGAGATGGCCGGTGTGGATCGGGTTGAAGGTGCCTCCCAGGAGACCGATTCGCATGATCGTTACGAACGAGGGGTTGGAGGCTGAGGATGGGGAGCTCGAGAAGCGCTGAATATCTTTTTAAATTTTCCTGCCATTCTCCCGCCCCTATTTTCTAATCTGTCCATCGCCGAAGATGATGAACTTCGTGCAAGTCAGCGCTTCGAGGCCCATCGGGCCGCGGGCATGGATTCGGCTGGTGGAGATCCCCATCTCGGCGCCGAGGCCGAGTTGAAAGCCGTCATTCAATCGGGTGGAAGCGTTCACGAAAACGGCGGAGGCGTCGACCTCGTTCAAGAAGCGCATGGCGTGCGCGTAGTCCTGCGTGATGATCGCCTCGGAGTGCTGCGAACCGTAGGTTGCGATATGATCCATGGCGGCGTCGATGGAGTCGACGACTTTCACCGAGAGAATCAGGTCGAGATATTCGGTTTTCCAATCGGCCTCGCCGGCGGGGACGACCTTAGCTCCCGCCGCCCCTTCCAGGAGTTTTATCGTCTCCGGGCAGCCTCTGATCTCCACCCCGGCTTCTTGCAGGCGCTTGGCGATTTTGGGGAGGAACGTCGGCGCGATCTTCCGGTGAACGAGAAGGGTCTCCATCGCATTGCAGGTTGCGGGGCGCTGAGCCTTGGCGTTGAGACAGATCTCCTCGGCCATCCGAAGATCGGCCGATTCATCGACGAAGGTGTGGCAGATCCCCTTGTCATGCTTCATCACTGGAATTTTGGAGTGCTCGACGACCGTCCGGATGAGTCCCTCTCCCCCGCGCGGGATGATCAGATCGATCAAGTCATCAAAAGTAAGGAGGTCAAAGATCGCCTGCCGGTCGGTGGTTTCGATCAGGGTGACGGCGTGGGGCGGAAGTCCGGCTTCGCGTCCCGCTTCTTCCAAGAGGCGGGCGATCGCCCGGTTGGAGTGGATCGCCTCCGATCCGCCCCGGAGGATCACGCCGTTTCCCGACTTGATGCAGAGGGCGGCGGCGTCCGCGGTGACGTTCGGACGAGATTCATAGATAATGCCGATCACGCCGATCGGCACCCGCATCTGGCCGACCTGAATCCCGTTCGGCCGCCGAGTCATCTTCAAGACCTCGCCGACCGGGTCGGGAAGCGCGGCCACCTCTCTGAGTCCCGCCGCCATCTCTCCGATCCGCTTGAGGGTGAGGGTCAGCCGTTCCAAGAGAGGCCCGGCGAGCCCCTTCTTTTTTCCCGCTTCCAGGTCTTTTGCATTTTCAGCGAGGAGGGTCGCGGTCTCGCGCTCCAGGCGCTCGGCCATGGCCAGCAGCGCGCGGTTTTTGACCTCGGAGGAGCACTTCGCCAGGCTGCGCGCCGCCGCTTTCGTCCGTTGCGCCTGCTCTCTGAGTTGTTCCTTAAGCCCCATTGAGAATCACCAAATTGTCCCGATGAATCACCTCGTCGGTCGATTTGTAACCGAGGACTTTTTCGATCTGGGAGGAGTGGATTCCTTTGATCAGTATCATCTCAGACGCGCCATAGTTCGTCAAGCCTTTTGCAATCTCTTTCCCCTCGGGGGTGAGACACCGGATGGCGTCGCCGACCTCGAATTTCCCGGAGATCTCCCGGATGCCGGAGGGGAGGAGCGACTTCCCCTTCTTCAGAATCGCCTCGACCGCGCCGGCATCGAGGGTCACCTCTCCTTTGACTTTGAGGGAGTGGGCGATCCAATGTTTTTTTGAAGAGAGACGGACCGGCTTCGGGAGAAAAAGGGTCCCGATCGACTCCCCCTGGAAGGCCCGCTTCATCAATCCCGAAACGGTTCCATTCACGATCAGGGTCGTGACCCCATAGGCGGCGACGCTTTTGGCGGCGTAGACCTTGGTTGCCATCCCGCCGGTTCCGCTGATCTGTCCCGGCTCCCCGGAGATCTCTTCGATGGCGGGGGTGACCTCTTCGACCAGGGGGATCAGGGTGGCGCCGGGGACCTTTCTCGGATCGCCGGTAAAGAGGCCGTCGACATCGGAGAGAATGATTAAGAGAGAGGCATCGACGAGATGGGTGATCTGCGCGGCGAGGTTGTCGTTGTCGCCCAGCTTGATCTCGTCGACCGTCACGGTGTCGTTCTCGTTGATGATCGGCAAGACGCCGTGCTCCAGCAGGGTCATGAGGGTGTTTCGGGCGTTGATGAACCGTTTGCGGTCAGCGATATCGTCCCGCGTCAGGAGAACCTGCGCGACGTTGATCTGAAATCGCTCGAAATGTTTTTCGTACGCCCACATCAGCCGGCTCTGCCCGACGGCGGCGGAGGCCTGCTTCAGCGGGATCGCCTTCGGCCGCTGCGTCAGCCCCAGCTTTTCCATCCCGCAGAGGATGGCGCCGGAGGAGACCAAGAAGATTTCATGCCCCTCGGCCCGGAGGCCGGCGACCTCTTCGGCAATCTGCCCCATCCGCTCCTCGCGAAGACCCTGGTCGTGCGAGGCGATGATGCTGCTGCCGATCTTGATAACGATTCGTTTATTTTTATGAAGGAGCCGTCGCGGTGAAGACATCCCGATCTCCGGTTATGGAAGGAGTTCGCCTTCGGCCGCCGGCGTGTCTGCTCGCTTCTTTCGGAGGAGCTCGACCTGATTTCCGAGCGTGCGGATGAGCGGCTTGATTCCCTTTCCGGTCGCGGCGGAGATTTCAAAGAAGGGAATTTTTTTCTGCTTGCAGTAGCGGCGCAGGCGCTCTTTTTTCTCTCCCTCTCCGGCGACGTCGATCTTGGTCGCCGCCACGATGAACGGCTTCTCGGCGAGGGGCTGATTATAAGAAGCGAGCTCCGCCCGGACCACTTCAAAATCGTGGATCGGATCTTCCGGTCCGATCTCCGAGACATCGACCAGATGTAGAAGAAGCAAGGTCCGCTCAATATGTTTCAGGAATTGAATTCCGAGCCCTTTTCCCTCGTGCGCCCCTTCGATCAAGCCGGGGATATCGGCGACGGTGAAGTGATATTCCTGGTCGCGCGTTCCGCCCCAGGTGACGACCCCCAGGTTCGGCTCCAGCGTGGTGAACGGATAGTCGGCGATTTTCGGACGGGCGGCGGAGATGACGGAGATGAGGGTCGACTTTCCGGCGTTCGGAAGGCCGACCAGCCCGACATCGGCCAGAAGCTTCAGCTCCAGCTGCAGCCAGCGCTCTTCCCCTTTTTGTCCCGGCTCCGCGATCCGGGGAGCTTGCCGCGTGGGGGATTTGAAATGGGAGTTGCCCCGTCCTCCGCGGCCGCCCCGGACGATCAGCGCCCGCTGGCCGACCTCGGTCAGATCGGCAATCGGCTCATTCGTTTGCGCATCGCGAACCGTGGTCCCGACCGGGACCGGAATGATCAGATCGGTGCTGTTTTTGCCGGTGCTGTTTTGCCCGCTGCCGTTCTCGGCCCGCTTG
This sequence comes from Candidatus Manganitrophaceae bacterium, assembly GCA_004297235.1. Lineage (GTDB taxonomy): Bacteria > Nitrospirota > Nitrospiria > SBBL01 > Manganitrophaceae > Manganitrophus. The sequence continues at coordinate 3,963 of SCUR01000295.1, forward strand.
ACCATGTAGTGTTGTTGGTAGCGAAGATCAATGAGGGTGGAGAGTTCGGGGGAGGCTTCAAGGAAAACATCCCCTCCCTTTCCTCCGTCTCCGCCGTCGGGGCCGCCGCGCGGAACATATTTTTCACGGCGGAAGCTGACACACCCATCCCCGCCGTCGCCGGCCTTGACGTAGATTTTGACCTGATCGATAAACACAGCGGTTCCGAAATAAAAATGAACCCCCCGAAGGGGGCTTTTGCGTTCTAGAGAGAGGGGGTGTGAAAGGAAAGGTTACGAGGAGGGATAGATGCTGACCCGCTTTTTATCTCTTCCAACCCGCTCGAACTTCACGACGCCGGTAATCTTGGCGAAGAGCGTGTCGTCGCTTCCGATGCCGACATTCAAACCGGGCTGGATGCGGGTTCCCCTCTGCCGGACCAAGATATTGCCGGCCAGCACCTGCTCGCCGCCGAACCGCTTCACTCCCAGACGTTGGGCGTGGCTGTCGCGGCCGTTGCGGGAGGAGCCGACCCCTTTTTTATGTGCCATTGTTCAAACTCCTTAATTAAAACTATTTTACAATTTCGACAATTTTCAGACGGGTGAATGCCTGACGGTGGCCCTGTGTTCTCCGGTAGTTTTTCCGTCTCTTTTTCTTAAAGACGACCACCTTGCGATCCCGGCCTTGCTGGAGAATCTCGCCGACGACCTTTGCACTCTTAATTTGTTCGGGATCGAGCGTGATTCCTTGATCGTCCTGCAGGAGCAAAAGGGATCGAATCTCAACCTTGTCGCCGACTTGACCGACGCATTTTTCCACTTGAACGATATCGCCGGCCGCCACCCGATATTGTTTTCCGCCTGTTTCCATCACTGCGCGCATTTAAATCTCCCTCTTTCCTGAACTTTGAGAAAAGCTTATTAAACACAATTTCGTTCTATTTGTCAAGAAGTTTCCGGCATGTCGGGAGGTGGGAAGTCGATCTTCTCGTTCTACGGAGATCCAAAGTAAAGAGACCGATGCGCAGGGGGGAGGAATCGTCGCGTCGAGAGCAAGCGATTTCTTCTTCAGCGCCCAGGCACGCTTCAGCGTGGGGTGCGCTACTTCTCCACATCAATATGAATGAGGCCTTTTTGAACTGCATATCGGATCAGTTGCGCAAGGTTTTGAAGGGCGAGTTTGTTCATGATATTGACCCGATGTGTCTCGACTGTCTTGACGCTGATCCCGAGCACTTTAGCGACATCTTTGTTTCTCAACCCCCCCGAGATCAGGCGGACGATTTCTTCCTCCCGCTTCGTCAGGGGCCTTTTGTGAACCGCTTGTCTCTTCGTCGGTGTCTTGGGTCTCTCGATACCTCCCATTCTTATTTCGTTTTCTTTATGCGTAGGGTAGGACTTCAAATAAGGTGTTCCTGCAGTTTTTCCGCTTTTCTCCGGATCTTGGCCTTGTGCAAGTTTGGCCAGATTTTTCTGACCCTCTTTAATGTCGTCATCGTTGACATTATCTGACGGTGTCATCATTCGTCCCCTCGATAAGTTGGTTTCATGCTCTGAGCCTCTTTCTTCAACAAGGAACTCCAGCATCCGTCATTGCCGTCTCCGCTCCATCCTCCCACACAGAATGAATTGAAAAGAAAGACGCACCTTGCCTCATGCATCCTCATTTTTATTAGTTCATTTCAGAGGCATTCTATCGGGCTCGTCTAAAAAATCACCTGTCAGTTCTGACAGGTCGGTATTTTAAATCTTCGGG
>SCUR01000031.1 GCA_004297235.1 Candidatus Manganitrophaceae bacterium
CTGGCGATCGAGCGGATCATTCTGGCAATGATTCAGAAGGAAAACGAGATCTATAGTTATGTCTATGTCATTCGCTTTTTTGCCTTTATCCTGATTATCGGGGCCATCATCGATAAGAATCGGACCAAAGACCATTGAGCAGTCCACTCTTTTATCTCACGGGTGCATACCCACTGTCCAACCCGGCGCGCCGAACTGTCCAATCACTTGGTCAGTTGGACAGTGCACCGGGTCTCCCACACCGCCGTCTCTCCGCATAAAAAACAGAAACCATTTGAATTTATAGCAGATTATTTATTTATCTGTCAGGGGCATATCTTTTGCTCACTCCCCTCACTGTTGTCTGTTAGACATGCCTATAAATTGGACAACGATAGGATATTCCGGCGGGCATTCAACATCCTGCTCAATCATCGATCCAAGAGTCACCTACAGGGGGAGGTATCATGAACATTGTACGAAGAGATCTTTGGGGGGCGGCGACATTGGCCCTCTTGTTGACTCTATCGGGAAAAGAGGGGGCCTTCGCAGGGGGAGATCATACTCACCCCGAGGCGCAACCGGCCGCTTCTTCCGGATGGGAGCAAAAACTGAAAGAACAGGTCGCCAGGGAAGATCAGGCTGAAGGTCACGCCGGCCATTCCGACCAGGTCGACGCCGCGATGAACAAATTGATGGATGAGATCTCCAAGGGAATGAAACAACATGGGGAGCATGCCGGGGGTCCGGGACCCTTTGAGGGAATGAGCATGATGCAGCAGATGGACCGGAGCTACTTCCTCGGCCCGGCCAGCACCGGGGAAAGCGTGACCGATGGCGGCCGCTGCCCCAAGGGCGCTCCCGTGAAAGAGTATGACATCTCCGCGATCAACGTCGAGATCACGTTGAATCAATGGCTCGACTATCATCCCGGTTACATGTATGTCCTCACCGAAAATGAGGCGAAGGTCCGGGCGGAAGAAAAGAAGAATAAAGAAGCCCGCGCGAAAGAAGGTTATGATCCGGGGGCGGTGACGACCGGTCTTCAAGGAGACATGATCCAACCGCTGAACATCCGGGGCAACCAGGGCGATTGCGTCATCATCACCCTCCGGAACAAACTCGACGGGGAAGATGTCGGCCTTCACATCCACGGCTCCAGCACCATCGTGAAATCGACCGGACACCCTGCCACCGCAGCCAACCCCGACGCGAACGTCAAACCGGGAAAGAGCCAAACCTTCGAGTGGTACATCCAATCCGTTGAGCAGGAAGGGGTTCATATGCTCCACAGTCATGTCGGCCGGGAGCAGGCGAGCCTCGGAATGATCGGATCGTTCATCGTCGAGCCGATGGGATCGAGCTATATCGACCCGCTCACCGGCAAAGAGGCCAAGAGCGGCTGGCAGATGATGATCACCCATCCAAACAAACCCGATTTCCGGGAGTTCGTGATCTTCTACCATGAGATCGGCGACGAGTCGTTCCGTCCGTTGAACCGCAACGGTGAGATGATCCCGCAGCGCGACCCGAACACCGACGCCTACCGCCCCTCCGCCCGCGCCATCAGCTACCGGAGCGAACCGTTCGGCGTGAACAACCTCGCCCTTCAGGAGAAGTACTTCCACTTCGAGGACGAGTCGCTCGCCTACAGCTCCTACACCTTCGCCGATGTCCCGACCACCATTCCCCGGTCCTACATGGGCGATCCGATCAAGTTCCGTCTCGTCCACGGCGGCGGAGAGGTCTTCCACTCCCACCATCCGCATGGGGGAACGATCCGCTGGCTGCGTCAGCCGAAGGCCGACGGGAAAGAGAGTTTTCTTCTCACCGCGGCCGGAGACGGGCCGATGAAATTCCCGGAGGTTCGAACCACCTCCGACCGGGTTGACGTCGAAGTCATCGGGCCTTCCGAGGTCCTCGACCTTCAAACCGAATGCGGCGGGGGTCTCTGTCAGCAACTGGCGGGGGATTTCCTCTTCCACTGCCACGTGGCGCACCATTATGTCGCCGGGATGTGGGGCTACTGGCGGAATTACAACACCCTCCAGAGCGGGAATTATCCCTTCGGCAGCACCGATATCATGCCCCCTCTGGCGGAACTCCCCGACCGGAAGGGGCGGATGAAGCCGGCCGTCACCTCCGACAAGCTGGTCGGCAAGACGATGGACTGGTATGACAAGAAATGGAACGTCACAACGGGTAAAACCGACTTCTCCAAGCCGATCGCAGATGTCTCGATCAAAGACTGGGTGAAGATGATGCTTCCGCCGGCGGGCCAGCCGGGCCACACCTCGGACGAGAAGGGGCAGATTGCCGCTTATGATGCCACCGTCTGGGACTGGGCTTGGGAAGGAAACAAGGCGATGGGTGAACCGGAAGCGACCGGGAAATTTGAGTTCCCGAAGTACAAATCGCCGATGCCGGGCAAACGGCCTCCGATCCTCTTCGAGGAGAAGACCGGGAAACTCGCCTGGCCGCACTTCAAGCCGCATTTCGGCAAGCGGGTGCCGTTCGCCCGCCATCACGGTCCGGCCCCTTGGCTGGAACCGATTCACATGGATAAGAACACAGGGTCGGTCGGCGCCGAGCCGGGCGGGGTCGGAGCGCCGGGCGAAGAGACCAACCAGCCGGCCAGACCCGGAGAGCAGGGGCGTTGGAGCCTCTGTCCGGAAAGCGCAGGACGGAAACAGTTTACGATCCACTTCATCCAGACCCCAATTCAGTTGACCAAGGGTTTGGGGAGCATCAAACCGGTCACGGATCAGAACGGGCTGATCTACGTCCTCAAAGAGAACGAGGACGAGGTCCGGGCGAACCCGGCGGGGGATAAAACCATCCCGCTGGTCTATCGCTACAATGTCTATGACTGCGTCGACGTC
>SCUR01000296.1 GCA_004297235.1 Candidatus Manganitrophaceae bacterium
CTTTCATCGCGACTGGAACCGGGACGGCGACAATCTTTTGGGAGAGCTCTGCAAGCAGAACAAGCTCACGTGTAAAGAGGTCAGCAGCCCCGCCGGCTATCCGAAGAAATTGGAGCTCCTCCTCGAAGTCGAGCTGACGGGAGAGGTCGAAAAGACCACCCGGCGGTATCTTCGGAAGCGCTCCCCCGATCCGATGACGGCATCGGGAGAGTGGGGTCTGCGCTGCTACACCGATCCTCCCGATTCCGAGATCTGGTGCCAAGACGACGTCTATGACATCTATTCCACAAGCCAGGAAACGGCCCTCGATGGGACCAAATACCGAGAGTGGTAACGGGCGAGGCGGCCGGCGAACAGCGTGAAGAGGGGCCGCGTTGTCCGAAGATGGTTCATCTTTCTAGTGGCCGCACTTTCCTCTGGGCCATTTGCACTCCTCTCCGGGTGTGTCTCCCTTCCCGTCGCTCCTCCCAAGTTCGACCCCTCCCTGACATGGAAAACGTTGGAGACCCCCCACTTCTCGATTCATTTTCATCAAGGGGAAGCGCCGATCGCCGCCGAGGCGGCCCGCCACGCGGAGGAGGCCCACACCCGCTTGACGCAACGGCTCCGCTGGGCGCCGTCCGGAAAGACGCAGCTGGTCTTGATCGACCATGCCGACACCGTCCAGGGAGAGGCGACCCCCTTCCCGTATAATACAATCTACATCAATCCCTATCCTCCCGCGGCCGGCATCCTCACCCCAATCCGGTATCGGCATTGGCTCCGGGCAATCATCTTCCACGAATATACCCATATCGTCCAGCTCGATCAGGCGGCCGGCCTTCCGAAGGTGTTCCGATACCTTTTCGGCCGCGCCATTCTCCCGAACGTTTGGCAACCGCTCTGGTTGATCGAAGGGCTGGCGACCTACGAGGAGAGCGAGGCCGGAACGACCGACCGGTCGTATGGGACCTTCTCGGAGATGATCCTTCGAACCGCCATCCTTGAAGATCGGTTCAAATCGATCGACCAGGCCCACCTCCCCGACAGCTGGCCCGCCGGGATGACCCCCTACTATTACGGCGCCGCCTTTCATCTCTTCCTTCGCGACCGCTATGGAGAGGAGAAGATTGCCGAGTGGAGCAATCAGTACAGCGCCCGCCTCATCCCTTTCTTCGTGGAGTCGAACGCGGAGAATGTCCTCGACGCCCGCCTCGGCAATCTCTGGTGGGAGTGGAAGAGCTCGCTCGATCAAAAGTATCGCCGCCAGGCGGAGCGATTGAAGGGGAAAGGGATCACCCCGACCTCTCCCTTGACCCCGCCGGACTTCTGGAAGCTCGCTCCGGTTCCCTCCCCCGACGGAAAACGAATCGCCTACACCGAGATCAACCGGCGGGAGTATCCGGAGATCCGGTTCATCCCCGCCGAGGGAGCGCCGAATCGCGATCCGCGGGGGGAGGCCGGCTCGATCAGACGGAATTCCGATGCCGGGCTCTCCTGGTCGCCGGACGGAAAATCGATCGTCTTCTCTCAGATGGAAGTGGTCTCCAACTTTTCAACCTACAGCGATCTTTACCGGTTTGATTTGGAGAAGGAGCAGCTCCGGCGGTTGACATGGGGATTGCGGGCGAAGGACCCCGATTTTTCTCCCGACGGGCGCCGGATCCTCTTCGTTCGCCAGGAGCTCGACCGGAGCGTCCTCTCGATTTGGGAAGGGGGAGAAACCCGTCCCCTGCTCACCGGGGAGCGGGATCAATTCTTCGCCACCCCGCGCTGGTCGCCCGACGGCAGGCGGATTCTCCTTTCCGTCTGGAGCAACGGGAACCAGGACATCGCCCTTTTTGATCTCGATTCAAACCGTCTCGACCGGCTGACGAACGACGCCGCGCTCGACTTCACCCCCGTCTGGTCTCCCGACGGCGAGGTGGTCCTCTTTGTCTCCGATCGGGAAGGCATCTTCGACCTCTTCGCGTATGCTCTGTCCGACCGGCAATTTTATCGGGTCACCCGCCTGCTCGGCGGCGGCTTCACCCCGTTTGTCTCCCCCGATTCGAAGTCGATCTTCTTCTCCTCCTACCACGCGACCGGCTTTGAAATCGCGACGATCCCGTACGACCGTTCCGCCTGGAAGGCGATCTCGATCGAAGCGCCGCCCGAGCGCCCCTCCGCCGATGCGCCCTCGCCGATTGAAGCGGCCGGGCCGGTCCATCCCTATTTCGAGCCGGCCACCCTTCTCCCCCGCTTTTGGGTTCCGCTGCTCGGCGCCGATGAGGAGGGAACGACCGTCGGTCTTCTGACCGGATCGACCGATCCCCTCGGGAAAGACCGCTATTTTCTCAATCTCTTCTACGGCTCGGAGAGCGAGCGGCTCTCTTACCAGTTCGACTACTGGAACGACCATCTGACGCCCACCCTTCATTTTCAGTGGTGGGACCGGGCCGATCCCCATCGGGATCTGTTGATCTTTCCCGATGGAGCCGAGGGGACCTATTGGGAGCGGAACCGGCATTTTCGTTTTGAGACGATCTTCCCCTTCCTGGCTTTTGAGCGGCAGTCTTTTCTGTCCGTCGGCTATCAGCGGGAAGCCCTCTCCTCGCTGACCGATCTCGACCGCTCGCGGGTGGTTCCGGAGGAAGGGGTCTTGAGCGGACTCCGACTCTCCTGGCTCTACAACAGCGCCCATGAATTCGGCTACTCCATCAGCCCGGAAGAGGGACGCACCCTCTTCGTGACCGAAGAGATCTTCCGACGGAAGTTCGGAGGGGACTTCAACCGGCGCCGGACGATCGGCGGGTGGCGGGAATATTATACCCTTCCCTGGCCCAACCAGGTCCTCGCCGCCCAACTCTCCGGCGGGACGGCCCACGGCGATCTCCTCGTCCAGCGAAGCTTTCAAGTCGGCGGGCTGACGGCGCCGTTTGTCGATTTCCAGGACGAGCCCTTCCTCCTCCGGGGATACCCGGCGCGGGAATTCCGCGGCGAGCGGGCGCTCTCCCTTTCGGTCGAATACCGTTTTCCGCTCAGGAATGTCGAACGGGGATGGGATACCTATCCCCTCTTCATCCGGCGTCTCCATGCGACCTTCTTCGGAGATCTCGGAGATGCGTGGCGTCCGGAAGAGAGGGGACCTTCTCTGAAAGGCGGGATCGGC
>SCUR01000297.1 GCA_004297235.1 Candidatus Manganitrophaceae bacterium
CCGGGTGCCTGGAGGAAGCGGTCCGGCAGTGGCCGGTTGTCGGGGCGCTCTTCGAGGGGAGGGCTGGAAAAAATTTTGCTTTGAACGTTGGCATCCGGGAAGCGAGGGGAGAGATTCTTTGTTTTATGGATGATGACATTGTGCTTGATCCTGGCTGGCTGGGAGAGCTGGTGAAAGGGTACCAGACTAGCCGCTACGATGCCTTACAGCCCCGTGTCCTGCCGGGAACGGATCCCTCCGGTAAGCCGGCCGAAACTGGTCGCCTGTATCAATACAACGTTCCGGTGATCGACTATGGTGATTCGGTGCAAGAGATTCGCGGCCTCACGGGGGTGATCATGTCTTGTCGGCGGGAATTGCTGGATAAAGCGGGAGTTTTCGATGAGCGACTTCCGGCGTCGGGCTATCACGGTGACACGGATCTGTCCCGACGTATCCGCGCCGCTGGTTTTTCCATAGGATACACCCCCCATGTCATCGCATACCACGAACTGAATCCGAGTCGCGTCGGAGTCTTTTACGCTCGGTTGTCTCAGTACCGTAAGGGGCTGAGTCGGAGTCTCTACGGTCGAGACTCCATGTTTTTCGACGTGATTCCGAATCTGGTTGCTAATCTGATTCGCTATCTTCTATATGTGCTCTTGAGAAGGAAGGAAAAGATTTACAAGACGGAAAAGCGGATCATGAAATACTGGGGCTACGTGGTTGGAAGGATTTGGAGAAGGATGGGAAGGGAACCGTGGGTTTAGGTTCGGAGCCGGGAAAGGCCCCGTCCGTTTCGGTGGTGATCGCCACGTACAACCGGGCCCGTTTTTTGCCGGAGACTATTGGTAGCGTCTTGCAGCAGCGCTTTCGCGATTTTGAACTCATTGTCGTGGATGACGGCTCGACGGACGAGACGCGCCAGGTGCTCCAATCCTATGGCGATCAGATCCGTTTCTTCTACCAGGAAAACCGTGGTCCCGCGGCCGCGAGGAACATGGGGATTCTCCAGGCGCGGGGCCGCTGGGTCTCTATTCAGGATTCGGACGATCTCTGCACACCTGACCACCTGGAGATGCTTTTTGCTTTCGCCGAAAAAAATCCTGAATGCGGCATGGTCTTCGCCAACGGAGCATATCTGGGAGGTCCGGAGCATAACCGCGAGACTATTATCCCAAAGCAGAAGTCGCGCCGCTTGGCTCAGGAAGGGGTGCGCCTTGTGGACCTTTTCGAAAAGAGCATCGTGCGCCTTCAGGCGGCCCTGTTATCTAAAAAATGTCTTGAGACTATCGGCGGTCACGACGAGGGCCTGCGCATTTGCATGGACTTGGATTTGGCCTTTAGAATTTTTATGCGTCATCCGGTGGCTTACCTGGATAAAGTAGTGTTTCTTTACCGCAAGCACGAAGGGAACATAGGCCGCAATCAGGACCTTCGACTTCTGGAGAACATCCGGGTGATCGAGAAGCTGGTCCGGGAATTCCCCCGGGCCAGGGAGCTTCTGGGTAGCCGGAGGATCGCCCAACGAACAGCGTACCGCTATTACCGGCTGGCCAAAGGACGCTGGAAATATGGTGATCGGAAAGGGGCCGGAGAAGCGATCCGAGAGGCCGTTAGCCTTCGTCCTCTGTCATTGAAATATCGTCTCTATAAGCTGCGATGGGTTTAGGAGGCAGCGCATGTCTTGATATGGATCTCTCCGTAAGCATCGTTATCGCCACAAAGGGCAGACTGGATGGGCTCCGGAGACTATTTGCGAGTTTTAAAAAAGTCTCCGATTGGCGGACGATTCGGCCCGAGGTGATCATCGGCAACAACGCCGACGATCCTTCGCTGGCACGCTCCGTCGAGGCATTGGTTGAGGCCTTCGACAGAGAAGTGGG
>SCUR01000298.1 GCA_004297235.1 Candidatus Manganitrophaceae bacterium
CGACAGAGCCCTCAACGGGATCTCTCTTCCTCCGGTTTTCGGGTATACTTTCAAAGAACCGATCACAGGAGGGAAAGATGATAGAACGTATCCTGACTGCAATTCTTTCGACCCTTTTACCGGGGGCCGGGCAGCTGATGCAGCATCGCTGGATGAAAGGGGTCGCCTTTCTGGGGGCCGCGATGGTGTTGAGCGGGGTGGTCCGACGGGAGACGCTCGGACAGGCCGCCGTGCTCTCTCTGCGCGCCGTCCTCATCGCCTTGGCGCTCTGGAGCGCCACCGATGCCTTCATGCTCCAGCAAGCGAAAGCGAAGAAGAAGTAGCGGAGCGGAAAATCGCTTGATTCTCTTTTCGTTTCGGACTACACTGGGGCCCGATAAATTCGGTCCATCGGGGACCGAAACCGAATAGGAGAAATTCATGCGACTTCTTGCCGTCCTTATCCTCATCTTCAATCTGGCCGTTGCATTTCCACTGGCTGCCACCGATGGAAAAGAGGGACAGAAGGCGCCCGCTCAAAAGGAGAATGTGGTGAAGACAGCCTCGGGTCTGGAATATGTCGATCTGGTGGAGGGGAAAGGGGCAAGCCCGAAGAAGGGACAGACGGTGGTGGTTCACTACACCGGCTGGCTGACCGACGGAAAGAAATTCGACAGCTCGGTCGACCGCAACGAGCCGTTCCAGTTTCAGATCGGCGTCGGGCAGGTGATCCCCGGATGGGACGAAGGGGTCTCCACGATGAAGGTCGGCGGAAAGAGAAAACTCACCATCCCACCCGAGCTCGGATACGGCAAGCGGGGCGCGGGCGGGGTCATCCCACCCAACGCGACGCTCGTCTTTGAGGTGGAGCTCCTCGGCCTCAAATAGACCGATGCGCCATCATTAAAATCAGGTCAGGTTCTCTCAATCAACCGGTCCGTTCAACACCACCCGATCGCCGGGGCGAACGGTTCCCCCTTTTTTGACGATGCCGACGATCCCGCGTTTCCCCATCACTTCGTAGAGAACGCGCTTGTGCCACACGTTTAAGTTGGCGCACGGCTCGTTCTGCTCCGTCACCTCCACGATGACCCCGCTGTCGAAGCGGATCCGGTCCCCGTTCGAGAGTTTCGACAGATCGCCGACCCCTTCCACGAGAATATTCTCTCCAAAGCCGCCGTGCGGGATGGCGATGCCGAGCCGGAGATTCAGATCGTCGAGGACCTCTTTCGCCACGACGCTGATCTGACGATCGTTTTTCTTCAACGTTCCGGTGCGGCGGCTGCGCCGCTTCGGGCCGGCGTGACAATCCCCCTCCACGCCGTCCCTCCCGATGAGGATCTCATCGACCGGGATTTTTTGAAGTCCCCGGGTCGCACGAAGACAGACGGCGACCACGCGCCCCGCGCGCTTTTCTTTTCTCTTCGCCAAAATGAGGTCCGTGATTTCTCGGAGAGGGGCGACCCTGATCTAGGCCGCCCGCTGCTCTCCGAACAATGACCCGCTCTCTTGTGGAGGATGGTAAGGCAGGATCACGCTGAAGGCGGCGTTTCCCCTGGCCTTCCGC
>SCUR01000299.1 GCA_004297235.1 Candidatus Manganitrophaceae bacterium
TATAATGAAAAAACACGTGAGGCGCCAGGCGTTAGGCGTAAGGGGTTAAAGACAAAAGATCTTTGACCTGACCCCTGACGCCTCACCCCTCACGTTTCACGTCACTTTATCTTCACGGGAGAACTTATGAGCGCGCTGACTGAAGGACGTTTGCCGGGGCGGGTCCGGCCCGAGCGGTACCATCTCCACCTAAAAGTCGCTCCCGAAGAGCGGCGCTTCGAAGGGGAGGTGACGATAGAGGTCCAGGTCGCGGAACCGACCGACCGTGTGACCCTTCATGCCTTGGAGCTGGAAATTTCTCAAGCGATGGGGGGAAGAGAAGGAGCGTTGCTTCCGGCCCGTCTCTCCGCCGATCCGGCCTCTGAGACGCTTACCCTGACCTTCCCGCAGCCGATCCCGGCCGGTCCGGCCCAACTGCAGCTTCGTTTCTCCGGCAAACTGAACCGGCAGCTTCGCGGCCTCTACGAAGCGCATGCGGGCGGCGAGACCTATGCCTTCACGCAGTTCGAGGCGACCGATGCCCGGCGGATGTTTCCCGGCTTCGACGAGCCGGGGATGAAAGCGCGCTTCCGGCTCACCGTGACGATCCCGGCGCATCTGACCGCCCTCTCCAACATGCCGGTCGTTTCGGAGAAAACCGAGGGGAAGATGAAGACGGTGGCCTTCGATGAGACGCCGATCATGTCGACCTACCTGCTGGCCCTCGCGGTGGCGCGTTTGGAATCGAAGGAGATCGAAGTCGCCGGAACCCGCGTTGCCGTCTGGACCGTTCCCGGCCAGTTGCACCTGGGCGATTTCGCTTTGAAAGTGACTTCGGCGGTCCTTCCGTTCTTGAACGATTATTTTGATCTCCCTTACCCCTATCCGAAGCTGGATCTCGTCAGCGTTCCCGATTTTGCAATGGGAGCCATGGAGAACTGGGGGGCGATTTTCTTCCGAGATTCTCGGCTTCTGCTCGATGAAACCCTTGCCTCCACCGGAACGCAGCGGGGGGTTGCCAATGTCATCACCCATGAGATCGTCCACCAATGGTTCGGCAATCTCGTCACCATGCCCTGGTGGGACGACCTCTGGTTGAACGAGGCGTTCGCCACCTGGCTCGCGGTGAAGATCGTCGATCAGTGGCGGCCGGAGTGGAACTCCTGGGTGGAGTTCCAGCAGGAAAAGCAGGTCCCGCTCGGGGTCGATGCCTTGCAGAGCAGCCGGCCGATCCAGGCCAAGGTGACCAGCGCGGCGCAGATCGAAGAGATGTTTGACGCGCTGACCTATGAAAAGGGGGCGGCCTGTCTTCGGATGATCGAGCAGTTTCTGGGAGAAGAGGCTTTCAGAAAAGGAATTCGCGACTACATGAAGACACATCAGTTCAAAAACGCCACGGCGGAAGACCTCTGGTCGTCGCTGGCGGCGGCCTCCGGACAGCCGGTCTCCACGATCGCCAAGGATTGGTTTACCCAACCGGGCTTCCCCCTCGTCACCGTCGAGGCGTCCGAAAATCAGTTCAGAAATCTCAGTATTGAGCAGCGCCGGTTCCTCGCCGCCGGCCGCTCCGCCGCAGAGGCCTCCCCGCTCCTCTGGTCGGTCCCCTTCACATTGAAATATGAGGATGAAAGCGGCCTTCAGACCCATCGCGTTCTCCTCAAGAGCCGGGTCACCTCCGTGGCCCTCCCCGGAAGGGGGGCGGTCCGATGGGTTTACGGGAATGCCGAGGAGAGAGGTTTTCTCCGGACAGAGTATAATCGCCCCCTTCGTGATGCTTTGCAGCCGGTGGCGGCGACATCCCTTTCAGCGACGGAGCGGATCGGATTTTTGAATCACCTCTGGGCGCTGAGCGTCAGCGGCGATCTCTCGATCGTTACTTTCATGGAGATGCTTTCTCGATTCAAGGGCGATTCCACCCGCGTGGTGGTCGAGGCGGCCGGATATTTCGAGACCCTCTCCAATCAGATGGTCTTGCCGAAGGATCGGGCCAAGTTCCAAACATCGGTGAAGGAGTTTTTCGAGCCGGTCTGGAAAGAGGTCGGCTGGGATTCGGCTCCGGGCGAGGATGATGAGAGAAAGCTCACCCGCGCGGCGGCCCTTTGGGCGATGGGAGCGTTGGCCCAAGATGAAGAGATCCTCTCCGAGCTTCCCCGAAGGTGGACCCGATATCAAGCAAAGCCGACGTCGCTCGATCCGACATTGGCCACCCCGCTGGTTCGGCTCACGGCGCGCACTGATGGAGGCTCCGGCTTCGAGCGGTTCATCCAAAAGTTCAAAACCGCCGCAACACCGGAAGATCGGGATCGCTATCTGCTGGCGCTGACCGATTTCACCAAACCCGAGCTCGCCCGGAAATTGCTCGACTTCGCCCTCTCCGAGGAGGTCCGCTCCCAAGACGTTTGGAAACCGTTCCGATATCTTCTCGCAAGCCCAACGGCGCAGGAGGAGACCTGGAATTTTATCAAGGCCCGATGGCAGCCGCTCCGGGAAAAAGGGGGGAGCATCGGCGCCATGCGGATCATTCAGGGGACCCGCGCCTTGTGGCGCGACGCCTGGTACGAAGAGGTCAAGGCCTTCTTCAGCGACCCGGCCAACCGGGTTGCCGCCGCCGAGCGGGCGTTGGCACAGACGCTTGAGTTCATGCAGATCGGCATCCGCTTCAAAGAGCGCCAGCTGATCCCCCTGTCCCGCTGGCTCCAAGAGCGGGGCGGGCCGGCAAAACCCCTGGTGAGGCAGTTTTAATAGACAGAGCGGCCGGGACCGAGCGCTGTCGGCCTTAAAAATAGACATTTCTGTCCCTCCTGAAGCCGAATGTCGTTTGAGCTTTGTAGAGCGGACCGGTTTCTTGGAAGCTTCCCGGGGCAATGTCTCTTAGTGGAATTCCCCGCCGAAGATCGAGCGCCCTCCAGTTTAAGATGGCTTTTTTGATCGAAAAGGAGTAAACTGGTGGAAACTTTTAAGAAAGGATCCAATGAGCACAACAAAAAAACATCAGGTAGGGGAAGAGATCACCTCGATCTGCACCAAATGTAAGCTCGCTCTCGATCATACCATCGCCGCATTGGTGGGAGAGCGGGTCGCCAAGGTACAATGTAAAACCTGCGGCGGGCTTCATCGGTATGTCAATCCGGCCTCAGCGATAGAGACTCCCGCAAAACGGGCGGCCAAGCAGACGAAAATTGAGCAGGCTTGGGAGCAGCTCATCCAGTCGGCCGCTTCAAAAAAGAAGCAGCCGTATACCTTCGCCGGCTCCTTCAAGCAGAACGATCTTATTGATCATGCACAATTTGGTCTGGGGGTGGTGACCGAGCGTCTTTCCTGGGATAAGATCCAGGTGAGCTTCAAGGATGGAGAGAAGATCCTCCTTTCGAAGCGGCGAGTACAGTAACAAAAAGAGTGTTTTTGAAACAATGAGCTCCGATTTCCCTCTGGTTCTCTGATTTCCGATCTCGTTTAGCCGTTTCCTTTTTCTTTCCGGAAAATGTCTATCACCGTCTGGATTGTGTCGGCCTCCTCGGCCGATTTGTCCGGACGATACCGCTTGACCCGGGCGAAACGGAGCGCCATGCCGGCCGGATAACGGGGCGACTCCTGAATATCTGAAAAAGCGATCTCCACCACGAGTTCAGGCCTTAGATAAACCGTCCACAGATCCCGCCTCGTCTCCAAGGAGAGAAATTTCTCCGTCTGCCACCGGAGCATCTCGTCGGTGAGCCCCTTGAAAGTTTTTCCGAGCATGATGAACTGTCCACTTTCCGGATCGCGCGCGCCGAGATGAAGGTTGGAGAGCCATCCGGACCGCCGACCGTTTCCCCACTCGACCGCCAGAACCACCAGATCAAGTGTCTTCGCCGCCTTCAGCTTCAGCCAGTTGGATCCCCGCTGCCCGGCGGTGTAAGGGGCGTCGAGCGATTTTGCCATGAGCCCCTCATGTCCTGCTCCCAAGGCGCGCTGCAGGAAACGCTCCGCCGCCTCTCGCTCTTGTGTAAGAATCCGTGGGATGAGCGCCTCGGGCGGGATCGATTCAGAGAGAATCTCAAATCGCTTCCGATAAGGAAGAGATAAAAGGGGTTGTCCCTCCTGATAGAGGCAATCGAAGAAGAATGGCGTCAGCGGAATCTCCTGCCGCATCGCCTCTACATTTTTGGTCCGTCCAAACCGCCGCATCGTGATCTGAAACGGCTGCGGTGTGCCATCAGGCCGGAGGGCGATCGCCTCCCCCTCCA
The DNA here is from genome assembly GCA_004297235.1 of Candidatus Manganitrophaceae bacterium. Lineage (GTDB taxonomy): Bacteria > Nitrospirota > Nitrospiria > SBBL01 > Manganitrophaceae > Manganitrophus. Next base: position 4,206 of record SCUR01000299.1, read on the forward strand.
AGATGATCTCGGCGGCCGGCAGAGTCCGGGTCCAGTCCACCATTTCCGGAAGTCGATCGGTCACCTCCTGAAGCTGCCGGGTGAAGATGCGGACCGTTTCTCCTCCCTTATGAACCTGAATGCGTGCCCCGTCGAGCTTGAACTCGAAGCTTGTCTCGCCGAGACGCTCCAGCGCCTCGGAAACCGTCTCGGCCGTCTGGGCGAGCATCGGGGCGACCGGGGAGAAAAGACGCAGCGAGAACCGCCTCACGCCGGCGCCTCCTTCTTCCAGTGCCGCCCGCGCGACCTCGCCGATATTTCCGGAGAACATCATCGCCTGGCGAACCTCCGCTCCCGAAAGAGCGGACGCCTGGGCAATTCCTTCCAAGACAATCCCTTCCAGCGCACCTTGTCGGAGCTCCCCCATTAAAAGGCGGGCGAGAAATCGCCGCTCCGCCGCGTCGGCCCGACGAAAGAGCCCCCGCAACGCTTCGATTTTCCGTCCCGAGGAGCCGGCGCCGCTGTCGTCGGCCATCCGGCTGAAGCAGTCGTCAACCTCCCGAAGCGTCAACGCCGGCGGAGACCGCTTCTCTTCCGAGAAAGCCGCCTGGAGCATCCGTCCGCCGATCCCGATCTTCCCTTGGGGGAGGGAGCCGGTGAGGTAGAGCGCGCTGAGCGCCGTTTCGCCACCGGCCGTCTGCTTTAAGAAATCGGCGATGAGAGCGATCTTTTCGTTCTTGCGCGTCGTCGCCCGAAGCTGGTCGGTCAGTTCTACCAGAGATTGAAGTTGCATCGGCCCATTATACAACGGGAGCCCCTTTGAGGAGAACGGCCCCCCTACTTCTTTTGAGGAATTGTCCTCTTTCGAAAAAATGTCTACGCTAATCTAAAAATGACTCTCTAGGAATTTAAAGGAGAAAGGGGCGATGGAGACGGATCGAGCGCAATTTTCGGGAGTGCAGACTCCGAAAAGAGGCGGGGGATGGATCGACACCCTCCGCAGGCTGGAACACCGGCTGGCGGGAAAAGAAGATCTGACCCCTCTCCTGAATCGAATCGGCGATGCCCGCGTCGTCCTCCTGGGGGAGGCCTCCCATGGAACCGCCGAGTATTATACCTGGCGGCACCTGATCAGCGAGCGGCTGGTGACGGAAAAGGGATTCTCTTTCATTGCGGTGGAGGGGGACTGGCCCGATTGTTATCGGGTCAACCGGTATGTGAAGGGGGCCTCGAATTCGGGGGCGAGCGCGCGGGAGGTGCTCAACGCGTTCAACCGCTGGCCGACCTGGATGTGGGCCAACCACGAGGTCATCGCCCTGACCGAATGGCTTCGCCGTTTTAACCAAAAGAATCCGGAAGAAAAGCGGGTCGGCTTTTACGGTCTCGACGTATACAGCCTTTGGGATTCGATGTATGCGGTGGTCCAGTATCTGAACCGAGTCGATCCGGCGGCGGCCCAGGTCGCCAAACAAGCTTACCGCTGCTTTCAGCCGTACGGGGAAGATGCGCAGGGGTATGCTCGGGCGACCGCCTTTGTGCCGGCGTCCTGCGAAAACGAGGTGGTCCAGATCTTGACGATGCTCCGGCGGAAGATGCAGGCGTACTCCGACGACCGGGAGGCGGCGTTCAATGCCGAACAGAACGCCCTGGTTGCAAAGAATGCCGAGCTTTATTATCGGACGATGGTGCGCGGCGGCGCGGCCTCCTGGAATATCCGAGATGATCATATGGCCGATACCCTCGACAGGCTGATGCGCTTCCATGGCCCGAACGCCAAAGGGATCGTTTGGGAGCACAACACCCACGTGGGGGACGCCCGCGCCACCGATATGGCCGACGAGGGGATGGTCAACATCGGCCAGCTCGTGCGCGAGCGGTACGGGGAAGAGAAGGGGGTCCTCGTCGGGTTTGGCTCGTATCGAGGAAGCGTCGTGGCCGCCGTGGAGTGGGAGGCGCCGATGGAAATTATGCCGGTGCCGCCGGCGCGGGAAGAAAGCTGGGAGGAGCTCCTCCACCGGATCGCGGCGCGCGACCGGCTGATCCTGTTTGAAAATCTCGACCGTCTTCCGGGGAAGGAGCCGTTTTATGAATGGCGCGGCCATCGCGCGATCGGCGTCGTCTATCACCCGAATCGAGAGCGGTTCGGAAATTACGTTCCGACGATAATGCCGTTTCGGTACGACGCCTTCCTCTACCTGGATGAGACCGAAGCGCTTCATCCGCTCCACATCCGACCGCGCGCCGAGCGGGAGCCGCCGGAGACCTATCCCTGGGCCGCCTAGCGCCGGGGGGTTGAAGTTACCGGTGGCCCTTTTCTCTATCCCGGTGGTCCTGGAAAAAAATGTGGATCAGCAGCCAGGATCCTCCTCCGGCCGCCGCGAGAAAACAGAGCATCGCCAGGCCGGGGTAGCCGAGGATGCGAAA
>SCUR01000300.1 GCA_004297235.1 Candidatus Manganitrophaceae bacterium
TCGGACTTGGCCGGAGGATTGGAAGGAAGGGTGTTCGGCCCGCCCGGGACGGGAACCTCTTTCGGAACGACCTCATCCTTCGTGCCGGTGTCGACGACCGAGGGGGCGATCGAGCGCTCACGGCTTAAGATCGAGAGGCTCAACGAGGTGACCATGAAAAGGATGGCGGCGCCCACGGTTAGCTTGCTCAAAAAAGTCGCGGCGCCGCGGCTCCCGAAAATCGTTTGGCTCGATCCCCCGAAGGCGGCCCCCATCTCGGCTCCCTTACCGGCCTGAAGCAGAACCACACTCATTAAGATGAGGCAGACGAAAAGATGAATGACGACGATCAGGATGTACATGTGTTCTCCTTAATTTTTAAAAGACCCTATCATACTGGGTCCGAGGGGATATTTCAATAGCGATTTTGCCGGATCATCTCTCTTTGGCTTTGACCCCTTGCTCGATCATATTGCAGAAGGAGTCGGCCGAGAGGCTCGCCCCGCCCGCCAACGCGCCGTCGATGTCTTCCTCTTGCATAAACGCCGCGATGTTTTTATCGGTCACGCTGCCGCCGTAGAGGATGCGAGGGGTGTCGGCTTCCTCTCCCGAGAGGGAGCGGAAAAAGTCTCGAATCTGAAGATGGACCGCCTCGGCCTCTGCCGGCGTCGGCGTCAACCCCGTGCCGATCGCCCAGACCGGCTCATAGGCGATGAGCCAATCGGACGGACCCGGCCGGAGGTCGTCCAGCCCCTCCCTGAGTTGGCGCTCGATCACCTCCCAGGTCTTCTCCTCTTCCCGCTCCTCGCGCGTCTCTCCAACGCAGAGGATCGGAATCAGCCCCGCCCGCAGCGCGGCCGCGAGCTTTTTATGAATCAGGGCATTCGTCTCGCCGAAGTAGGTCCGGCGCTCCGAATGACCGATAATCACATAGCGGCACCCGACATCCCGCAGCATGAGGGGGGAGATCTCGCCGGTGTAGGCCCCCCGATCCTCAAAATGAACGTTCTGCGCCGCCAGCCCGATCCGGAGCGTGCTCGCCTTCAAGAGCTCGGCCATCGGGGCGAGCATGATGAAAGGGGGCGCAAGGATCGCCTCCCAGGAAGAAGCGGGGAGGTGCGGCCATCGCTTCTCCAGGGTCCGAAGATACTCCTGCGCCTCGCCGAGGGTCTTGTTCATTTTCCAGTTGGCTACGAAGCAAGGGGTGCGCATCGGATGTCCGTTCAAAGGAATCGTGATGAATACAAGAGTCAGAATTCAGAAGAGAGCGAAAGCCGATTTCATTCTGACTTCTGTCTCCTTAACTCCGTCCCGCTGGAGAATTACGCTTCTTTATCCGGAAGGACCGCCAGACCGGGCAGCTCTTTTCCTTCGAGGAGCTGGAGGGCCGCCCCGCCGCCGGTGGAGATAAATGAGATGTTCTCCGATTCCCCCGCCTTATGAACCGCCAGCGCGGTCTCTCCGCCGCCGACGATGGTCAACGCATACGAATTGGCGACCGCATGGGCGATCGCCGACGTCCCGCGGGAGTAAGCATCCATCTCAAAGACCCCCATCGGACCGTTCCAGAGGATCGTCTTGGCATTCGCCAGCGCCTCGGTGAAAAGACGAACGGAGGCCGGGCCGATGTCGAGCCCGATCCACCCCTTGGGGATTTCCTGAACCGGCACCAGCTTTGTCTCGGCCCCCGGGTCCATGTTGGTGGCGACGACGCAATCGACCGGGAGATAGAATTTAATGCCCCGCTCGACCGCATGCTCTTTGATTTCTCTTGCGAAGGAGAGCATCGAGTCCTCCACCAGCGAATTGCCGACGTCGTTCCCGAGCGCTTTCAAAAAGGTAAAGGCCATGCCGCCGCCGATGATCACCTTGTCGACCTTCCTTCCCAGATTCTCAATGACGCCGATCTTCCCGGAGACCTTCGCGCCGCCGAGGATCGCCACGAAGGGGCGGGCCGGATTCGCCACCGCCCCCTCCAGGTAGGAAATCTCCTTCTTCATCAAGAATCCGCACGCCTTGACCTTGACGAATTGGGTGATACCGGTGACCGAGGCATGGCTTCGATGGACCGCGCCGAACGCGTCGTTAATGTATACGTCGACCCCTAAGTCGGCCAACGCCTTGGCAAAGGCCTCATCGTTCTTTTTCTCCCCCGGGTGGAAGCGGAGGTTTTCAAGGAGAAGGACGTCGCCCGGTTTGAGTTTGGCGACCAGGCTTTGAACCTGCGGCCCGATGCAGTCGGGGGCGAAGAGCACCTCCTTGCCTAAGAGACGCTGGAGCCGCTTTGCGACGAGGCCGAGGGAATAGCGCGGATCGACCCCTTTAGGCCGATCGAGATGGGAGGCGAGAATAATAATCGCCCCCTCGTCGATGGCATAGTTGATCGTCGGTAGGGTGGAGCGGATTCGGGTGTCGTCGGTGATATGCAGATCGCTGTCCAAGGGAACATTGAAATCGGCTCGGATGAAAACCCGTTTTCCTTTGATCGGGACATCCTCAATCGTCAGTTTGTTCATGTGCATGAGCGTTCGCCTTTATTTTATGTGGGGGCCCGTGCGGTGGAGAGGCGCAAATGCAGCGCCACTCCATCCTCCGATGCCCCCACGCACCGCGGCTCGGCCAGGCAGAGCCTGATCCGGGCCTTTATCCCGGTTTAGTTCTTCTAGATTTTACTTTTGCCCGGTGATATAGAGAACCAGGTCTCGAACGCGGCAGGAGTAGCCCCATTCGTTGTCGTACCAGGCGATCACCTTCACCATCCGGTCGCCGATCACTTTGGTCAGGGTGCCGTCGACGATGGCGGAGTGCGCGTTTCCATTAAAGTCGGTCGATACCAACGGCGCCTCGGTGTACTGAAGAATTCCCTTCATCTCTTTCTGGGCCGCGTTGGAGAGGCCCGAGCGGACCAACGCTTCGGTGGCGTCCGATTCCAATTCGGCGACCAAGTCGATGACCGAGACGTTTGGGGTCGGGACCCGGATCGACATTCCGTCCATCTTTCCGGCCAGCTCGGGGAGGACCTCCGACAGCGCCTTGGCGGCGCCGGTCGTGGTCGGGATCATCGAGAGCGCCGCCGCGCGCGACCGTCTTAAATCTTTATGCGGCAGGTCGAGCAGTTGCTGATCATTGGTGTAGGAGTGGACCGTCGTCATCAACCCCCGCTTGATGCCGAATTGGTTTTGAAGGATCTTGGCGACCGGAGCGAGACAGTTGGTTGTGCAGGAGGCGTTTGAGAGAATGTGGTGCCGGCTCGGATCGTATTTCTGCTCGTTGACCCCCAGAACGAGGGTGATATCGGGATTTTTCGCCGGGGCGGAGATGATCACTTTTTTCGCCCCCGCGGTGAGATGCTTCTCGGCGCCGGCGCGATCGGTGAACCGGCCGGTCGACTCGATCACGACATCGATCGCCATCTCCTTCCAGGGGAGAGCGGCGGGATCTTTTTCCTTGGTGATCCGGACCGATTTTCCATCGACCAGGAGAACATCCTCTTTGGATTCGATCTCATGATCGAAGATGCCGTGGACCGAATCGTACTTGAGAAGATGCGCCAACGTCTTGGCGTCGGTCAAGTCGTTGATCGCCACAATCTGCAGATTCGGATTTCCGAACGCGGCCCGGAAGACATTTCGTCCGATCCTCCCAAATCCATTAATCGCCACTTTCGTCGACATCGCTGCTCCTTTCTAAATAGAGATAGATAACGTGAGGCGTGAAGCGTCAGGCGTGAGGCGAAAGAGATTAAAAGGCATTTGCCTTTACCTCCTTACGCCTCACTCCTCACGCCTCACGGCTTTTAAAACGCGGCCTCTTCCTCATCGAGCTTAAAGAACTGAGTCGGCGTCGGCGTATCAACCTTGTAATCTTTCGGCTCGGTTCCTTTGACGAAGATCTCGACCACCCCTTTTTCCTCTTCGGGGGGGGCGAGCAGACCGGTATGCGGGTCTATCTTAGCATAAACGATATTGTCAGGGATAGAAAAAGGAGTGACCGGAAAACGGGCGAGGGTCTCCTGCATAAAGTTCATCCAGATCGGCAGCGCGGCGCTGCCGCCCGCCTCCCGGTCTCCCAACGTGCGATTGTCGTCGAACCCGACCCAAACCCCGGCGACGACATTGGGGGAGAAGCCGATGAACCATGCATCGGTGAACTCGTTGGTGGTTCCGGTTTTCCCGGCCAGCGGTCTTCCGAGCGATTTGGCTTTTCGAGCGGTTCCCCGCTGAATCACATCTTCCATCATGTTGGTAACGACATAGGCGGTCTCTTTCGAGACCACCTGTTGAGGAGCGAGCTCCCGATGCTCCAAGACCCGGCCGTTATGATCGCTGACCGAGATGATCAAGGTCGGCTCGACCCGGACCCCCTGATTGGCGAAGACCGAGTAGGCGGAGGTCAACTCCATCAGGGTCATGCCGGAAGAGCCGAGCGCCAGGGAGAGATCGCGTGTCAGCGGACTCTGAATACCGACCCGGCGGGCAAAGTCGATGACATTTCGGACCCCGATCTGCTCCAGCAGCCGGACGGTCGCGAGGTTTCGGGAATAGGTGAGCGCTTCCCGAAGGGTGATCGGGCCGTAGAATTTCTCTTCGTAATTTTCCGGCTTCCAGACCTTGTCGAGCTCTTCATCGGTGTAGACCACCGGGTTGTCAAGGACCATGGTCGCCGGGGTCAAGCCCCGCTCGATCGCCGTCGCGTAGATGATCGGCTTGAACGCGGAGCCGGGCTGTCTCCGCGCGATGAGCGCGCGATTAAACTCGCTTCGTCTGAAATCATACCCGCCGACCAGCGCCTTCACGGCCCCGGTGGCGGGGTCGATGGCCACAAAGGCCGATTCGACGATCGGCTCCTGCTCGAGGCTGAAAAAGACCCCTTTCCCCTCGGCGCCGGCCTTCTTCACCCTCACTTTGATCAGGTCGTGGACCTTGACGATGTCCGAGGCCTTCGGTTTCTCGATGATTTGAAGGTCGTCCGGCAGGCGCGGCCCTTTCAAGCGACGGGCGCCCCAGGCCATCTCCTCCATCAACAGCTTTCCGGTGACGCCGGCAGCCTGAACCAGGGCAAATCCCTCGCGATCGGAAACCTGAGTTACATGTCCGTCAAGGATATCCCCCACGATGGGAGCGGTCAGGGCGACTTCGGCCGGCTCTGCCGTGCCGTCATATTTTCCGATCGGCCCCCGGTATCCTTGGCGCTTGTCGAGCTCCCGAAGACCGGTCTTCACGGCGCGGTTGGCGGTTCGCTGCATGTCGATATTGAGGGTCGTATAGACGTTGAGCCCCCCTTTGTAGACGGCATCGTCTCCATATTTGGCGATCAAATATTGCCGGATATGCTCCTGGAAATGAAGGGCCAACTCTTCTTCGGGGACGAGCTTTTGGAAAAAGAGGTCTTGCTCGTACGCTTTGTGGTATTGCTCTTCCGTGATAAACTTCTCGTCCACCATCCGCCTCAGGACCACCCCCTGGCGCGCTTTTGCTTTTTGGGGATAGCGATAGGGAGAGTAGTCGTTCGGCGCCTTCGGAAGACCGGCGAGGAAGGCGACCTCCGCGAGATTCAGCTCGGCGGCGTCTTTTCCAAAGTAAGTCCGGCCGGCTACCTGGACGCCGTACGCTCCATGCCCGAAGTAGATCTGATTGAGATAGATCTCAAGGATCTCATCCTTCGTCAGCATCGTCTCCATCTTTCTGGCGAGAAGGATCTCTTTGAATTTCCGCTTCATCGTTCGCTCGGGGGTGAGGAAGAGCGAGCGGGTCAGCTGCTGGGTAATCGTGCTCGCCCCCTGCCGGATTCTTCCGCTCTCCAGGTTGGTCAGGAAGGCTTTGATCATCCGGATATAGTCGAACCCCCGGTGCTCATAAAAGCGGGAATCCTCCACCGCCAAGATCGCCTGGATCAGCTCCTTCGGCATCTTGGAGAGGGGGACGAAGACACGCTTCTCGATGTAGAACTGACCGATGATCCGGTTGTCGTCGGAGTAGATCCGCGTCGCCTGGCTCGGCTCGTAGCTGCCGAGTGATTCGAGCGAGGGAAGATCCCTGGAGAAATACCAGATGATCCCCCCGACGCTGACCGACGCGAGCAGAACGAGGGAGAGGAAGGAGAGAAGGAGCCATTTGAGCCATCTAAATCGGCGGCGGCCCCCCTCGTTATTTTCGAGCGGAATATCCAAATATCACCTGGATTTATATCGGGAAAGGGATGAAATATCGAACTCTCAGGGTAACGGTTTTTGAACCCCTTGTCAAGGTCGCTTCCGGTTGTTTTTAGGAGGAAAAGAACGCTCATCCTTCGTCTTTCTTCCGGAAGACGAAGGGGCGTTCGGGATCGGAACGGCACTCTCATTATACCCCGCATTCCGCATTCCGCCCTGGGGGATTGAAAACTTCTTCCAATTCTCTTATAGTACCTGAATTGGGTTCTCGAGTTCATCCTTACAGAGAGGAACCCGTCGCATAGAGAGAGGGCGGTTTTCCGTTCCTCCAAGAAAGTAGAGGATGAATCCGGTTTCACTTTTGATCTTTGACCTCGATGGGACGCTCATCGACTCCAAAAAAGATCTCGCCATTTCCGTCAATCTTACCTTTCGCGATCTCGGTCTTCCTGAAAAACCCTTGGAAGAGATCTACGGCTACGTCGGAAACGGCGTTCGACGGCTGATTTTTGATTCGCTCGGGAGCGCCGACCCCGCTCTGATCGAACAGTCGCTGCAAATCTTCGAAGCACATTACCTGAAACACCTGCTCGATGAGACCGTTCTCTATCCGGGGATGGAAGAGGTCTTGGCCCATTTCAAAGAGAAGAAAAAAGCGGTCGTGACCAACAAGCCGCTTCTCTATACGACTCGAATTATGGAAGGGTTGGGGGCCCGCCCGCATTTTGATCTTATCCTGGGGAGCGAGCCGATCGTCAACTTAAAGCCGCACCCCGAGATGATCTTGAGAACCCTCGATCATTTGAGGATCGCTCCCTCCGAGGCGGTAATGATCGGGGATTCGGCGAACGATGTCCAAGCCGCACGGGCCGCCGGAATCAAATCATGCGGGGTCGGCTACGGGATTTGCGACCCCGACCTCCTCCGCTCGACCGGGCCCGACTTTTTC
>SCUR01000301.1 GCA_004297235.1 Candidatus Manganitrophaceae bacterium
GCTCTTCCGATCTGCGAGGTGTTGATCGACAAGGGATTGATTACGGAGGAAGAGCTGGCGCAGACGCTCGCCGAACAGTATCACCTTGCCTATTATTCGCTCGATCACTTCAAGATTGATCCAGCCTATTTCAAGAGGATTCCGGTCGAGTTGATGTACCGCTATCCCTTTGTTCCCTACGGAGAGGAAGAAGGAAGGGTCATGATCCTCATCTCCGATCCGACCAAGCTCGCGGCGATGGATGAGCTGGCGTTGATTCTCAAAGAGAAGATCACTTTCGGGGTGAGCACCCGGACCGCCCTCCTGGAGACGTTGAAGCGGAGCGAGGGATCGGGCCAGGTGCTTCAGCAGATTCAGGCCGATTTCAGGCCGGTGCTGATTAAGGAGGATGAGAAGGGGGAAGAGATCCTCTCGATCGAGAAGGTCAGCAAAGACACGAGCCCGGTCATTAAGCTCCTCGACACCCTGATTCTCAACGCCCTTCACAAACGGGCGAGCGACATCCACATCGAAGCGAGCGAGAACCAAGTGATCATGAAATACCGGATCGACGGCGTTCTCTATCGCGCGATGGACCCGCTCGACATCAAGTTCCACTCGGCGCTGATCACCCGGATCAAGGTCCTCTCCGAGCTCGATATCGCCGAAAAGCGGACGCCCCAGGACGGCCGCTTCAAGATGCGGCTGGAGGAGCGCAAGGTCGATTTTCGTGTCTCGATTCTCCCGAGCGTCTTCGGCGAAGATGTCGTGATCCGGATTTTGGATAAGGAGTACATCACCGCCGAGCTGAACGAGCTTCGCCTCGAGCGGCTCGGTTTCAACGAGGGGGATCTTCGCAAATTCCGAAAAGCGATCATCGAGCCGTATGGGATGGTCTTGGTCACGGGGCCGACCGGGAGCGGAAAGACGACGACCCTCTACGCGGCGCTGACCGAAATCAACACCCGCGAAGACAAGATCATCACGATCGAAGATCCGGTGGAGTACCAGCTGCAGGATGTGGTGCAGATTCCGGTCAACGAAAAGAAAGGGCTGACCTTTGCGAGGGGGCTCCGGTCGATCCTGCGTCACGATCCGGATAAGATCCTGGTGGGGGAGATCCGGGATGCCGAGACGGCGCACATCGCCATCCAATCGGCACTCACCGGGCATCTGGTCTTCACCACCGTTCATGCGAATAATGCTTTCGATGTGATCGGGCGGTTCGTCAACATGGGGATCGAGCCGTATAACTTCGTCTCCTCCCTCAATTGTATTCTGGCTCAGCGTCTGGTGCGATCCCTTTGTCTGGCCTGCAAGCAGCAAGCGCCGCTTCCGGCGGAGCTGTTGGAGGTGTCGGGGCTCAACCCGACGGAGTATCGCGATCGGCCCTTCTCGATTCCGAAAGGATGTCCCGATTGCAACGGGACCGGCTTCAAGGGGAGGGCGGCGATCACCGAGTTTCTCAATCTCTCCGATACGATTCGGGAGGTGATCCTGGCGCGGCGTCCGACCTCCGAGGTCCGCCGGGCCGCGTTGGCGGAAGGGATGACGACCCTCCGCCAAGCCGGCATGGAGAAGGTATTCAAAGGGGAAACGACTTTAAAAGAAATTAATCGGGTCACGTTTATTCAATGAGGAGACACGTGAGGCGTTCGATGCCGTGAGGCGACAAAGAAGGGAACGTGAGGCGTGAGGGGTAGAATCAAGAGTTTTTAAGATCTTATCTCTTACCCCTCGCGCCTCACGCCTAACGCCTCACGTTACTTGGGGTTCAAATGGCTTTATTCCGTCGTGATCGTGTCGGCTTGTCGATTGGGCCGAACCATCTCTCGATTGCTTCCGCGATTCAGCGGGGTGAGTCGGTCGATATCCGGCACGGCGCCGTCGAGACGCTGGAGGAAGGGGTCTGTCGCCCCTCTCCCGTGGAGAAAAATATTCTTCAGGTCGATCGATGGAAGAGGTCGGTCCGCTCCGCTCTGGATCGTCTTCCCCGCGTCAAACAGGTGACCCTGGCGCTGCCCGACGCGGCGGTTCGGATGCTGCTGCTCGATCTCCAGCAGGTTCCCAAGGGGGAGAAGGATCTGGAGAAGTTGATTCAATGGCATATGGAGAAGACCTTTCTCTATCCGCTGGGAGCATCGCGCTTTTCGTATCAAGTGCTCGCGCGGGAGCCGAACCGTATAAAAATCCTTGCGACGGCGGTCAAGAAGGAAGTGGTCGAGCAATACGAAGGGCTTGATGAAGGGCAGGCGATCGAAATCCGGAGGATGGCCCCCTCTTCTTTTTACGTGTTCAATTTGTTCCGGCCCTGGGTCGTTCGGACCGTGGGGGAGACCGGGCACTTCGCCTTTCTATATTTTATCGACCAGAGTCTGACAATTTTGATTTTCAATCAAGGCCATCTCAGTTTCATCCGGGTGAAGGAGTCTCCGAAGAAAGAGGAAGGCGCGGAGGAGTCGGCTGATTTTCTCCTGGAAGAGCTGGGCAATTCCCTCTCTTTCTACGACAGCGGGGGAAATCGCCTTCAGAGTTTAACGCACCTCTTCCTCCTGCTCGAACAGCCGTCGCCCGAAATGGAAGCTCGCGTTCAGGAGGTTTTCCATTTAACCCCCGTCTTGCTCAGCCCCTCCCAAATCATTCGCTATTTCCCGCCGTCCATTCCCGAATCTCCCGAATGGAGCTTGCGCATGATCTCAGCGGCGGCCGCCGCGGTCGGAGGGTAGCCCTGTGGATCGGCTCATCGTCAATCTCGCGTCGGGAGATTACCTCAAGCGCAGGGTGATTCTCTTCGGCCTTTATCTCGCGATGGGGATTTTGCTCCTCTTCATCGGATTCGATCTGATGCAATACGATATGTTGAAGGAGAGCGAAGCGGCGTTCGATGCGCGGATCGGCCGTGTGCTGAATGAAAAACAGCAGCTCCAACAGGAGATCGGGAAGCTGGGGCGGAATCTGTCCGACGATGCGATGAAAGCGATGCAGAAAGAGATTCAGCTGATCAACCAATTGCTTCGGCAGAAGAGCTTCTCCTGGACCACCTTCCTGTCCAATTTAGAGAATCGCGTTCCTTCCAACCTCTCGGTCAGCCGGATTCAGCCTGATTTCAACAGCGGTCAGGTCATCTTGGGCGGGGTCGCCCCCTCTTTGAAAGAGATCACGGAATTTGTGGGACGTCTCAGCAAGGAACCCTTCGAAGATGTTTTCTTGATGGAACAGGAAGATTTCGAGAAGGAGGGCAAAAAGGGGGTGAATTTCTCGATCCGATTTAAGTACAATGCCAAGGGGGGAGGGGTATGATTCTCTCCGGAAAATGGTTCTTCGTCCGTTTCAGCCGGCATCTATTGCTGTTCGCCCTCTTGGCGGGGATCCTTCTCTTTGTCCATGCCGGACTGTTGGTCCCGCTTCAAAAAGAAATTGCCGCCAAGGAGACCGCCTGGCAGTCGGAGCGGCCGAAAATCGGCCAGCTGACCCTTCTAAAGACGACGCAGGAGGACCTGGTCCTCTTCCGGGAGCGCCTTCCGGAAGAAACCGCCCTCCCGGAGCTGGTTTCGTTTGTTTCCGAGTCGGCGGCGGCGCACCATCTTTCGATTCCGGCCATCTCCTATCAGCCCGAAAAGATCGACGCGCCGGGATTGATGAAGGTGCTGATTTCGTTTAACGTGAAGGGGAACTACCGGGAGATCCGGAATCTGATTTATCGATTGGAGCAGTCGCGCTACTTTTTGGTGATCGAAAATCTGGTGCTTGCCTCCTCCGTGAAGGAAGGGGAGGCGATCCAGCTCCAGCTTCGGATCGCGGCCTATTTCCGCGTGAACGGCGAGAAGGGGGCCGGACGCGCCGTCTCCAGCGGCCGCCGGTCGTAGAGGCCTCATTATTTTGAGGTTCGGTTTAGGAGAGGGATGGATCAGAAAAAAGGACTTTTAATTTCACTCTTGGTCCTCTGGGGAGCCCTTCTCTTTCATCGCGTCCTCTTTAGCGAAGGGCCCCAACGGGCCCCGCTGAAGTATGTGAAGGGGGCGATTCAAACAGCAAGGAAAGAGGGGGGAGACGCTCAGGGCAAGATCCAAACGGAACTCTTGAACCAAGAGCCCCCTCCATCGCCGGGAGAGGTGAAGAATATCTTCGCCCCGCTTCCTTCCCCGAAGCCGCCGGCTCCCCCGGTTCCTCTGCGTCCGACTCCTCCCCCGCCGACGCCGGATCTTGTTCTCCCGCCGCCGCCGGTGGTCAGGGGACCCACCCCCGAGGAGCTGGCGCTGGCGCAGGCCAGGACCGAGTTGGCGGAGATCCGTTATCTCGGCTTTTTGGATCGGGGGAATGGAAAGCAGGAGGGCTTTTTCTCAAGAAAACAGGAGACAGTGATCGGGGAAAAGGGGAATCTTCTCTTCGGCCGCTTCCTCATCCGGGAGTTGTCGAGCACCGTCGCTGTGATTGTCGAGAACAACACGCATGCTGAAGTCACCCTTCAGCTCTCGGAGGGAAGAAACGAACGATGAGCCCCATCCGCATCTTCTTAACGTTGGCGTCGATCATCATTACCTTCGCCGTTTTGATTCATATCATGACCAATGCGTTTGTGACCACCTCCAGCGATCCGACGGTGTCGGCCTTTGATTTGAGCCGCCCGCGCTCTCCTTCCGATGCCAGAGCGATTAAAAATCCGATTCCCCGATCGGGGGACGCCATCTCAAACGGAAAAGCCCTTTACGAAGGGAAGGGGAACTGCTTCGTTTGCCACGGAATGGGCGGGCATGGCGATGGAGAAGCCGGGGTGATGCTCAGTCCTCCTCCCCGCAATTTCACCGATATACAATTCCAGCGGCTGCGGACGGACGGAGAGCTCTTCTGGACCATCAAGTACGGTATTCCGGATACGGCGATGTTCGCTTTTATTCCCCGACATCTTACGGAAGAGGAAGCCTGGATGATTATCCATTATATTCGAACATTGGGGCAGGAGACCCCTTAGGCCGCCTGACACAAGGATCATTGTGAGGCGTGTCGCGGAGCGGCCTTGCCGCTGCTTCTTCATCTCATCGTGGTTGCTGCCTCCGAGGTTAAACTTACTGTCTTCGGCTGTAATCATCCGTTCACAATCTCATCGGTGACCCTCTTCCAAACACCCCTCCTCACACGTGGACTTTTAGGTTTGCTTAATATTAAAATAAATTGACTTTATTTTTCGTGTTCCGGAACTTCCGGCTTCTAAGGGGGAGACAATGAAAGCGTTTTTAAATTTAAGAGCCTGGGTTCTACTCTGTCTTCTTCTTTCTTTTTGGACGATCGCTTCTTGTGGCCCGCGTGTCATTCCCGAGGATCTGGAACGCAAAATAGACAAGGGGATTCAGTTTGAGGAGGTAAAAAAAGATCCTGAGGCGTACAAGGGGAGAAGAATACTGGTCGGCGGTGAGATTATTGAGGTTCGTAATCTCAAAGATAAAACCGAAATCGAGGTTCTTCAAAAGCCGCTTGGACGGGATCGCGCCCCGCTCTCCGTCGATGAGTCGAGAGGCCGATTTTTACTCATCCACCCTTCTTTTTTGGACCCCTCTGTCTTCGGCAGCGGGAGAAGGCTGACCGCGGTTGCACTCGTGGAGGGACGGCGGACGGAGCGGATCGCAGAGGCGGAGATGGTTTACCCGGTTCTGCAAAGCGAGCATATCCATCTCTGGCCGCCTGGATCGGGAGATCAAACGGGGCCTTCGATCGGGATTGGGTTCGGTTTTGGGTTTAGCCGCTAGACGTATCTTGCGAGGCGGGTTTGAAGATGCCGAAACAGCTTGTGTATCCGTGTAAAAAGGTGGTTCCCCCGACGGCTCCGATTTCACCGTTGCAGAAGAACCCTCCGAGCGGAAGAGGACCGACACGGGCGTGAAACAGCTCGCTGTCGTGATTGGGTTTTCCGTATAAATGCTCGCCGCGACCGAGACAGGAGAAGAGGAGGGCTCCTCGCGCCGATCTGGCCTTCCCTTCCATTAGGTACTCCGTTAGGTACCACGTCAGGTCTTCCGTCGAGGTTTCGGCGTCCCGTAGATGAAACTGGACCATCTGCCCTTCACGAAGGAGCGCTCCGACCGCCAGACTTCCTGTCTTTGAATCCATCCCGATCAAGTTCCGGATCAGGAAATCTCCCCTCATCAACGTTTCTTTGAAGGGTGTCATCGCGAGTCCAAGGAAAAGAGAGTGCTGCATCAGTCGTTGGTCTTCTTCGCTCAATTGCTCATAGAGTTCTTGAAGCACCTCGACAGGAGGCTTGTGGTCCAGCGCAATGAGGAGATTTCGGTTGCACTTCGTAATCGGAAGCGGGGTGCCGATCGGTCGGCAGCCTTGCGCTACGAGGGTATCCATCGCGATGTTCCCGCAGAGCGCAACACCGACAAAGCCGGAAGGGTGGACTTTCCGATTTAGGAAAAGCGCATTTTGTCCTTCGCCGCTTCCGCCGCTGGCCAAGCCGCCGATTTTCGTTGCATTCGGATACGCAAAATCGAGTCCAATTAAACCTTTTTCCACATCGAACGAGAATGGATCGGCGAAGAGGATGAAATGCGGCTTTCGATCGGTCTGAATTTGAAAACACTCCTGCCACTTTTTGGGGCTTGCATCGAGATCGGGGAGGTCTGTGGAGTCAAGATGGAAAGAGGCGACCTCGACTCCGGGAAGACGGGCGGCGGTCAGCGCAATGGCCGGACGATGTTCCACCTCCTTTCCCCCGCCGATAATTCCACCTCCCGAACAGCCGACGACGGTTTCGCAACGCAGCGATTTGTTGATCGTTTCGAGGATCTCTTGATAGCGCTGTTGAAAGTGAGGCGAAATGAAGAGAAA
>SCUR01000302.1 GCA_004297235.1 Candidatus Manganitrophaceae bacterium
GACGGACCTAGGTATCATTTGCTAACCTCTTTCCCCGTCCACACCATCCCGGATCAACCCCTCTGTAGAAAGGCCGCCATGGCCGATGAGCAGCGCGCATCAAAACGGGTCCCCTTTATCAGAGATATCGAAATCGTCGGCGTGGGAAGGCGGCGCACCATGGATCTGAGCACCGGCGGCATGTACATCGAAATGGTCGCCGACTTTCAGACCGGAACCGAATTTGAGCTTCAATTCAAGCTGACCGACGGCGACCCGAAAGAGATCCGGGTCCGCGCCCGCGTCCTCTACATTCATCCCGGCATTGGGGCCGGCGTCGAATTCTGCAACCTC
The DNA here is from genome assembly GCA_004297235.1 of Candidatus Manganitrophaceae bacterium. Taxonomy (GTDB): domain Bacteria; phylum Nitrospirota; class Nitrospiria; order SBBL01; family Manganitrophaceae; genus Manganitrophus. The sequence continues at coordinate 334 of SCUR01000302.1, forward strand.
TCCGCCCCGGACGAGGAAACGATCCGGAAATGGATCGATCAACATTCGAACTAATCGACCTCTGCCGCTTCGGACACGGCACCGTGCCGGTCGGGACGCATCGGCGATCCCCCTTGTGGGGCCGTCGAATCCTTTCAAAAGAGAATACTGCCGGAGACAAACAGGGTGGTCACCTGGGACTCAACGTCGAAATGTTCTCCGGTAGAGGCATCTTTGGTCTTCCCCTTTCCGAGTGCGTAACGCAACCCCACATCGAAGGTGGAAAGCGAATCGATATAGCCGAAGCCGAAGGTCGTCCCATACGAATCGACGCGGTCGTCCTGCACCTCCGGCGCATCGTTGAGGCGCGGGGCGGCACTCCGATTCGTATAAAGACCGAACCGGGCCGCGAATTTCGGCAAAATCATCTGTTCGAATCCAAACGCCGCGTTCCATACGGGACGAATGTCGATCCGCCGCGATGAAACGGAATAACGGGCCCGGTCATAGTACGAGAAGTCCACGGAAAGGGTGCGGCCCACGGTCGGATGAACCGCCAGACCGAGCGTGGCTCCGGGGGGACGACGGGCCGACCGGGTCGTTTCATTTTGCGAAAAGCTGTTTGAAAATTGACCGGAGGTGGCGTCAAACGAATAGATCTGGTCTTCGATATCGATTGTTTGATTTAAAGCGACCGGCGCCCGCAAGAGCAACCCGACGGCGTAGCGCTCCGAAGGCCGGGCCAAGAGGCCGACCTGCCCCAAGAGGCCTTGCGTGGTGATGCTCGTCCGTTTAAATTGCCCGATCTGACTCTGCCCGCTGTCTCCGCCGAAAAACAGCGTCGTCTCCGAAAGGGCCTCCCCATACCAATAGTAGAGGGTCGCGCCGACCATCAGCGTCGGCTTGATCCGATAGGCGACGGAGGGGCCGATGAGGTAAACCCGGTCCTTGATGCGCGCATCGATCAACCCGACGCTGAAAGACCGGCCGGCCAAGACCACATCTCTGAAGTTCGTCGTCGAGATCACATCGATATTGCTCGGAACCATGGCGGAGAAAGCAAACCGATAATCTCCGAGAGAACGGACGATCGACCAAGCGGAAGGATAAAAGGCGTTCGACCGGTACGTCAGATCCTCGCCGAAGAGGCGGTGGCGCAGGGTATAGGTTTGGATATCGAGACCGTTGGCGGAGATCGAGAAACTGGGGGTGGTGATCTGGCCGAGCCCCGCCGGATTGAAGTAGGTCGCCGCCCCGTCGTCCGCGATACCGGCATAGGCCCCTCCCATCTGCGCGCTCCGTCCGCCGATCATCACGTCATAATAATTGAAGACGCCGGCGATCGCCGGCGAGATGAATCCGAAGGTGAATATCGAAAACAAAACGGCCCATCCCCTCCACCCCTGCATCTGAACCTCCCCTCAAGCGACATGATCGATAAAAATAAACGAAAAGGATATCCCTCTTCGGAGTCTCAATCTTTTAAGTGTACTCGATTTTGGAAAAATGGCGGCCCCTTGGGAGAGAGCGAATCGAAAATC
>SCUR01000032.1 GCA_004297235.1 Candidatus Manganitrophaceae bacterium
GGCTTCCATCCGATCTCGGAGAGAATTTCGAAGATCAACCCGGCCATTCCGTAGATCCCGACGTCGCCGCTGGAGACGATCGCAACACGCTCCCCTTTTTGCGCCCGTTCCACGGCGGCGCGGGCCCGGTCGATCTCTTCGGTCATCCCGGTGGCGATGATCTCCTTTCCTTCCAAAAGATCAGCGACCAGATCGATATAGGTTCGATATCCGACGACCACGCCGGCTTGGCCGATCACCTGACGCGCTCTAGACGTCAGGTGATCAAAATGTCCCGGCCCAAATCCGACCAAGTAGAGCTCACCTTTCTTTTCCATGGATCCTCTCCTAATTAGAAAACCACCCTGGCGAGGGCGAGGGTCGCCCGCGTTGCTTTAACCTTCGGGACCAACAAATATGCGGCACCGCTCGATCTGAGTACCGCCGCCTCCGAAACGCTCGGTGTGCCGACCCACTTCTCGACCACCGCGGAGGGGGTGAGAATTCCCGCGACCCGCTGCAATTCTTCCTTTGAGAAGGTCATCATCCTCCAACCGTTCTTCTCGCAGAGTTGAAGAAAGGCCGGCTCGTCCCGCTTCTGATCGAGCGTGGCGAGTGTCCGGATCGATGCCATTGCAAGACCGTTCTTCTCAAATGTGGTTCGAATCAGCTCTTCGATCTCTTCGATCGGTGTCCCCCGATCGCACCCCATTCCAATATCGAGGCTCTTCGGCCGATAGAGGACAATCCGATCCTGCATCGACTTCGGAAAAACGTCCCGGCTCCGGTCGGTCGCCACTAGATAGGCCGCATGACGTTTCCCGGTTTGCTCCTTCTCTATGAGTGTCTCCAAAGAGGCGAAACATTCGATGTTGGAAGGAAGCGGCGTTGGGCGGGTCCACCAGCTCTTCTCCCCCGTCTCCTGAAGAAAGGCGACCGGCTCTTCGTTAACGACCGAGGCCGAAACACGGGTGACATGCCCCTCCCCCTCCAGGGTCCAACCGAGCTCGCGGCCGAGGATATCGACCGGAATCGTCTTCCCGACGTCCGACGCCGTCGTGATCACGGGGGCGGCCCCCAATACCTTCGCCACCTCTTCGGTGAAGGCGTTCGCGCCGCCGACATGACCCGAGAGAACGGAGATGACGAATTGTGCCCGATCGTCGACGACCAGGACGGCCGGATCGACATGTTTGTCTTTCAGGTGCGGGGCGACCAGGCGGACGACCGCTCCGAGCGAGACGAGAAAGACGATCTTGTCATACGCATGAAAGAACTCGCCGAGATTCTTGCTCAGCGGTCCTTTCAGCGGGAGGACCCCTTCTCCCGCCGCAGCGGCGAACTTCTCCGAAATGAGGAAGTCCGCCTCAGAGAAATGATCTCGAAGCTGCCGGGCAATCTCCACCCCGCCTTTGGTGATGGCGACGATCGCCAGATCTTTTTTCACTGCACCCTCCTGTTCCCCTCCTTTGTAAGGAGGGGCTAGGGGAGGTAGAAGACCCACCCGTACACAGGTGTTGCCTTCTACCCCACCCAACCTCCCCTTGTATCTTGAAGGGAGGGTGATGCATGATCAATAAGTTGTTGTATCCGACGTGGCAGACCGACTCCCCTTCGGTCCGCACAGACCGTTTGTAAGCTTGGGTCGCCACGTTGTTTTCTTAACCAGCCCGAACAGTTGCTTGGGCCGAAAGAGCCCGCATTGCGCAAGGCCGGGCCATTGAGAAGGAACCAGTGAATGCGTCAATCTGAAAAACCGCTTGGAGAAGATACCGTCGCGCATTTTGTGGGGATTGACGTCTCGAAAGACACCCTGGATATTGCGACCCGCCCCACCGGGGAGCAGTGGAGGATCGATCACGATGCCGACAGTGTCGCCACCCTTCTGGATCGCCTCCGGAGGCTTCGTCCTGCCCTGATTGTTTTGGAGGCCACCGGAGGGCTGGAAGTCTTTCTGGCCGGGGAATTGGCGGCGGCAGGGTTGCCGGTGGTGGTGATCAATCCTCGACAGGTCCGCGATTTTGCCAAGGCCACCGGAAGGCTGGCCAAGACAGACCGAGTCGATGCCCACGTGTTGGCGCACTTTGCCGAAGCGGTACGGCCGGCGCCCCGTCCTCTTGCGGATGAGTCGGCCCAGGCGCTCGGTGCGCTCATCAGCCGCCGACGTCAGATCGTACAGATGCTTGTCGCAGAGAAGAACCGCTTGAGTGCGGCCCCAAAGTCGATCCGTTCCGATATCCAGAAACACATCCTCTGGCTTACGCGTCATCTGCAGGACCTGGATGAGGATTTGACCCAAACCATTCAGCAAAGCCCCCTCTGGCGGGAGAAAGAGAATCTGCTTCAAAGCGCCTCTGGAATCGGGCCGGTGAGCTCTCGGACTCTTCTTTCGGACCTGCCGGAGTTGGGCACGCTGAACAACAAGCAGATTGCGGCCCTCGTGGGGGTGGCCCCTTTGAATCATGACAGCGGAAAATGGCGAGGCAAGCGGATCATCTGGGGCGGCAGGGCCTCCGTGCGATGCGCCTTGTACATGAGCACCTTGACGGCGGTTCGCTACAACCCTCTGATCAAGACGTTCTACCAGCGGTTGCAAGCGGCAGGAAAACCGAAAAAGGTTGCTCTGACCGCCTGTATGCGAAAGCTGCTGGTGATTCTCAATGCGATGCTGAAACATCGAACTCCTTGGCAAATAAATTTAGCTCCAACCTCTTGACATGCAACACAGTTGCTTACAAAGGGGAGGAGTTCGACTTACACAATTTTATTTTTCTTCACAATTACCAGCGAGAGATAATTCAATCGTTCTTCCTTCAAGGTGGCCAGATCCCGGACCAGCCGCTCCTCGGCGCTCCCGCAGCGCTCGACCATCACCGCCCGGTCAATCAGCTTCATCTGTTCAAGCAGTGCGATCAATTTTGGGAGGACGCTGCTGACCTTGATGAAGACAACCGTGTCAAATTGATCAAGCGCCTCCTTCAGGTAGGCATCCTCATACGTTGCCGGGAGAACCGCCATCCGCTCATCGGCCATCGCGAGCGGAACCCCCGCCCGGACCGAGGCGGCCATGACCGAGGAGACGCCGGGAATGACCTCCATCGTCACATCGGGGTGAAGCTGCCGCATCAGATCGTAGAGGTAGACGAAAGTGCTGTAGAAGAAAGGATCTCCCTCGGTGATGAAGGCGACCTCCCGCCCGGCGGAGAGGTCGGCGTAAATTTCAGCGACCGATTCTTTCCAGATCGGGACCAGCCGCTCCATCTCCCGCTCCATCGGAAAGAGGAGCCCTTTGAGTTCGGCCCGCTCTCCCACCAGTTCCTGCACAATCCGGAGGGCATAACTTCCCGCCCCCGGCCGGCAGGCGGGGTAGCAGAGGACGTCGACCGACCGGAGCCGGTTGAGCGCCTTGATCGTCAGCAGCTCCGGATCGCCCGGCCCGACGCCGACCCCATAGAATTTTCCCAGCTTCATCTTTCTCCTTTTCTTTTTGCGACGGCGATGGTGATCGGGTTGAGCGCCTCGTACCGCACCATCTCCAGGATCGGCTTGGATCGGGAGACCTGGGCCAGGGTATAGGAAACCTCCCAGGACCCCTCTTTGAAGAAGTGGCTGAAGTGGTAAAGGTTCTCCAGGGTGATCAGATTCGCCACGATCCGCCCGCCGGGCCGGAGCCGCGCGATGCAGACGGAGAGGATCTCCGCCATCTCGCCCCCGGAGCCGCCGATGAAGACGCCGTTGGGATCGGGAAAGCGATCCAGCCCCGCCGGCGCCCGCTCGCAGACAGCGGTAATATTTTCAATGCCAAACCGGCGCATGTTCCTCTCAATTAACTCGAAATCCTCCCGGTTCTTTTCGATGGCGAAGACCTCTCCCTCCGGGCAGAGACGGGCCAGTTCGATTGAAACCGATCCGGAACCGGCGCCGATGTCCCACGTGATGCGGTCGCGGCGCAGCCCCATCTCGGCGAGGCTCATCACGCGGATCTCTTTCTTCGTGATCAGCCCCGCCTTGGGCCTTCGGTAGACGAAGAAATCGTCGGGAATGCCGAAAGCCCCCTCCCACCGGACCGGCCGGTCGGCCCCGGCGCCGTCGGCCGGCTTCTCCCGCTTCAGGATCACCACGTTCAGGGAGGCGAATTGTCCCCGGGCCATCTCATCGAGCGTCATGGCGCGGACCCGCTCTTCTATCCCGCCCAAATTTTCGCAGACCCACCCGGCCCAACCGGCCTCGCCCCGCTCCAGGAGAAAACGGGCGATCGCATCGGGGGTGTTGGTCTCGTCGGTGAAAAGCCCGATCAGCCCTTTCTCTAGGGCGGGTAGGAGATTTTCGATCGGCTTCGCATGGAGACTGACCAGCGCCGCCTCCTGCCACGGCTCCTTCACCCGCGCAAAGGCGAGCTGTATGGCGCTCACGGCGGGGTAAATCTCGACCCGCTCCTTCCCGATCCGTTTGATCAGAAACGCGCCGATCCCGTAGAAGAGGGGATCGCCCGAGGCGAGGACCACCACCCGCTTTCCCTCTTTCAATCCCGACAAGGCCCGCTCGGCGATCTCCTTCAGGTTCGATCCGATGACGATCCGCTCCGCCGAAGAACCGGGCAACCGGGCGAGATGCCGCTCCCCTCCCATCAGCAGATCGGCGGCGGCGATCCGTCGTTGACTGTCCGGGGTCAGATGGTCGAGCCCGTCCCCCTCCATCCCGATCACGGCAATTCTATGGTTTCCGTTCCTACCTCCAACCATTTCCCGGAGGTCATCGGGTGGCCGATCCTTTCCCTGAGCCGTTTCCAACCCTTCCCCTTCCAATGACATTCCCCTCAAAATCGGTCAGAAGACATTCGATTTCCAATTCCCCCTTCACATGGCGGCGGCATGCCTCGCAGACCCTCACGGCGAGCCGATCGAAAAAGGCGGCGAGTCCCCGCGCCTGGGCGATCTCCGCCACCTGCCGCGCCGTATTGGCCTCCAGGATTTCCTCCACAACCTCTTCCGGCGCGCCGGACAGCCCGGCGAGCTGCGCGAGAAAGCCGGTATCGACATCGGAGCCGGCGGCGTGGGTCATCATCTTTCCCATCGCCATCTTCGACAACTTTCCAATCATCCCGGAGATCGTCACCCGCTCAATATGCCGCTTCACGCACTGTTCAAGGGCGTAGCCGACGAAGTCGCCCATCTGGATAAAGGCCCCTTCCGGAAGATCGATCCAGCGGAGGGCGAATTTCTCGCTCATCCCGCCGGTGGTGACGACCAGATGCCGGTATCCCCGCGCCGCGGCGGAGGCGACCCCGATCCCGATCCCGGCCCGGAAAGCGGCGGTCGAATAGGGCCGGACAATTCCGGTGGTCCCCAGAATCCCGATTCCGCCGATGACGCCGAGCCGGATCAACTCGGTCTTCTTCGCCAATTCCTCTCCGCCTGGAACGGAGAGGACCACCTTCATCCCCCTCTCTCTCAACTGCGCCGCGGCAAGTTCCTCCACCACGTCCGTCATCATCTTCCGGGGGACCCGAGTAATATCAGGCGCTCCGACCGGGAGTCCGAGACCCGGCTGGGTCACCCGCCCGACCCCCTCCCCCGCCTCCAGCAGGACCGCTCCCGGCGTCTCGATAAAGGAGACGGTCGCGCGGATCGTCGCACCATGGGTCACGTCGGGATCATCCCCCGCATCTTTAATCACCCCGCAACGTGCCTCATTCGGTCCGATATTGCATTCAGCGATCGAAAAAACCACCCGCTGGCCCACAGGAAGAGTGATTTCAATCTGACCAATTACCTCTTGACGAAGCAACGCGAGGAGAGCACCCTTCGTCGCTGCCGTCGCACAGGCCCCCGTTGAAAAACCAGTCCGGGTCCCCTTTTTTCCTTCCATCAGCGCGCCAGTCGCAGCAACGCGTTGACGATGGCGACCGCGACCGGGGTCCCCCCCTTTCTTCCCAAGGTCGTGATAAAGGGCGTTTCGATCGCAAGCAGCGCCTCCTTCGACTCACTGGCCGCGACGAATCCGACCGGGACCCCGATGATCAGGGCCGGTGAGAGCGCTCCTTCCTGCACGAAACGGATCAATTCGAAAAGAGCGGTGGGGGCATTCCCGATGGCGTAGATGGCGGCGTCGGTTTTGGCCGCCTTTCTCATCGCGCAGATCGCCCGCGTGATGCCGAGCGATTTGGCCGATGCGACAACATCCTCATCGGAGATGTAGCAATGCACCGCGCCGCCGAACGGCTTCAGCCCGACTTTGCTGATCCCCGATTGGATCATCTCCACATCGGCGACAATCGACGCGCCGTTTCGCAATGCGTTGATCCCGCTTACGATCGCTTCCGGATGGAACCGGATCGTTTTCGTAAACTCGAAGTCGGCCGTCGCATGGATGACCCTCCGGGCGATTTGGAATTCCAGATCGGAGAAAGCGTGCGGTCCGATCTCTTCTTCGATGATTCGAAAACTTTCTTCCTCGATTTTTTCCGGATCGATGATTTTCGGAAACATCGGTGACTCCTCCCTTATGAATCGGTTTGCGTAACCAGGTCATGGACTCGATATTTACAAAGATCGCAATTCATCAAAACCGGTCCTTTGCGGATCGCCTCGAAGCGCTCCTCAATCAGGGTCAGCAGGGCGGGATGCCGACCCAGGTAATCGCCGACCGTCATCTCCACTTCGGGATGGCCCGTTTGTTCTTCCGAAATGATCCGGTGAATCCGCTTGATCAAAACGCCTGTGAAAATGAAATAAGGAATGGCGATGATCCGCTTCGCTCCCAATCGGATGCAGCGCTTCAACCCGGTCGGAAGATCGGGCTGCGTCACCCCGATAAAGCAGCTCTCCACCCAGCCATAGGAATACCGCTCCCAATAGAGCCGGGCGATCTTATGCATGTCGCCGTTGGCGTCGGGATCGGAGCTGCCGCGGCCGATCAACAGGATCGCCGTCTCCTCCCGGGTGGCCGCTCCTGATCCTAGGCCCTTCGGGCAGGGCGGGAGACCCTCTTCCGACGCGGCGACCCGCTCATGAATAATCTCCAACAAGATCGGATGGATTCCGAGCGGGGCGCCGTAGTGAAACGCCACATGAGGGAGGCGGCGCCGGGCCTCATTGACGATCTCGGGGATCTCGACCTTGGAATGTCCGGCGGCAAAGAACAGGACCGGCAAAATCCAGACCGTTTTCGGCGCGGGATCGGCATAGCCGTCGAGCACCGTCTGGATGCCGGGCTCGGCCAGCTCGATGAACGCGGCATCGATCCGCCGTCGAGGATTCTTCTCCCGGAGCTGCCGGACCATCTCCAGGAACTCTTCGTTCCCTTCCGTGTCCCGGCTCCCATGTCCGATCAGAAGCAAGATTTCCTGCGTCGTCATCTCCCCTCCGAGCCTCCCCAATGATTCCAATAAAGAACTTTCTCCAAAGGAAACCGCTTCTCCCATCCGATCTTTTCCAGCACCGGGATTTCCGGAAACGATTCGACATACCCCAGACAGAGATAAGCCACCAGGATGATCGGATCGGGAATCGAAAGAGCGGCCTTCACCTCTTTCGGGTCAAGGATGCTGACCCATCCCATCCCGATCCCCTCGGCCCGCGCGGCGAGCCAGAGGTTCTGGATCGCGCAGACGGTCGAATAAACCGCCATCTCCGGCATGGTGCGCGCACCGAGCACAGACGGCCCCTTCCGGATCGGATCGCAGGTCACACAGAGGTTGGTCGGGGCCTCTTCGATCCCCTCCAGCTTCAGACCGTCGTACATCGCCTGCCGCTCCCCGGTATAGACTTTCGCCGCCTCCCGGTTGCACTCCAAAAAGACCGACTTGATCTTCGCCTTGATCGACCGATCCTGAATCACGACGAAGTTCCACGGCTGCATCAACCCGACCGATCCTGCCTGGTGGCCCGCGTTCAGAATACGGAGGAGGGTTTCCTCCGGAATCGGATCGGGCAAAAACCGCCGGATATCCCTCCGCCGGTAAATCGCCTCGTAGACCCCCTGCTTCAGCGGGCCGGGGAAGGCATGGTCGGTTTTATCCGGCAACGGTCCACCTCATCCATGAAAAAAGCAGGAACAGAATCAACGTCGTTATCGCCATCACCCCGATCGCTTTGACGATATCCCCCGGAGCGATCGGGCGGCGATCAAAGCCGATCCAGGGAGAGGGGTAATGCCTTTCCCGGTACCAGTGCGGCCCCCCCAGCCGGACCCCGAGCAGCCCGGCCATCGCCGCCTCGGGAAGGCCGGAGTTGGGGCTGTCATGTTTTCTCCCGTCCCGGAGGAGCGCGCGGTAGCCTCCGGGAATCGACCCTCCGAGAAAAATTCCGGCCAGCGGCATCACCGCCGCCGTCAGCCGGGCCGGCAGCAGGTTGAGAAGATCGTCGAATCGGGCCGAGGCCCATCCGATGTCGGTATAAGGAGCATGACGGTAGCCGACCATCGAGTCGAGGGTGTTGGCCGCCCGGTAAGCGATTGCCACCGCTCCCCCGCCGAGAAAGGCGAAGAAGAGGGGGGCGGTCACCCCGTCGACCGTGTTCTCGGCGACACTTTCCACCGTCGCCCGGATCACCCCCTTTTCATCGAGCGGCGCCACATCCCGCCCCACCATCATCGACACCTTCGCCTTTGCCCCCTCCAAGTTTCCCGCCTTCAACTCCCGCCGCACCCGGAGCGCATGCACGGCCAGATCCCGCGGCGCCAAAGAGAAATAGATCAAGAGCGCCTGCACGACGACCCCCAGCGCCGGATCGATCTGCTCCGATGCGGAAGACAATCCCCGGCCGAGCGCATACACCCCCAGGACGACTGACGCGGCGAGGAAGACCCCGGCCAGTTTTTCATGACCCGGGAAGCGCCTTCTCAAAATCTGCTCCCCCGCTTCGATCAGCCTCCCCACCCCCCGGACCGGATGCGGCATCCAACTCGGATCGCCCAGCAGGAGATCGAAAAGCAGCGCCAACGCGATTGCGCCGATGATCTCCACCGTCAGAGACCCGCCATTCGATGGTTTCCGTTGCCACCTCCAACCATTCCCAGAAGGTCATAAACGGCCGGCATATCGAGCTCCTTCCGGACAACCTCCGCGAGCCGCTGAATCATTGCTTCGATGTCGTAGGTCGCCTGGATCTCCTTCAGCGGCGGCAGTCCCTTCCGCTCCCTCACCCGGTCGATGAACCATCGGCGAAAGGGATCATCGTCGAAGAGGCCGTGAAGGTAGGTCCCCCAGACCCGGCCCGTTTCACTCATCCACCCCAGCTGGAGGGGACCGCGGACGGCGGCGCTTGCCCCGAGACCGCTTGAGATCTGTACGAAGGAGGGATGGCAGGCGACCGCCTCCGTCCGGCCATGATGAATTTCGAAGCCGCGCAGATCCAATCCGCTGACGAGGTGACGGGCCGCCACCGGCCGCAGGACCTTCTCCCGCTCCAGGACGGTTTTTATCGGAAGAAGGCCGAGCCCGGGGACCGACGATCGGTCCCCCTCGATCTGATGCGGGTCTTCGATCCGCTCCCCCAACATCTGAAGCCCCCCGCAGAGGCCGACCACCTCTCCTCCTCCGGAGACAAACTCCCGGAGCGCCCGATCGAAGTGATGCTGCCGCAGAAGATGCAGATCTCCGGCGACATTCTTCGATCCGGGGAGGATCACGACGTCCGGGAGACGGCCGTCTTTCTCCAGCGCCTCCCCCGGACGGAGGATCGAGATCTCGACGTCGGGTTCCACGCAGAAAGGATCGAGGTCGGTGAAGTTGCTCACCTTCGGAAGATCAATGACGGCGATCCGGCAAAGGGCCTCCTCCCCCTCCTTTTTTTTGAATCGGGAGATCCGGCCGCTCTTGAAGGCAACCGAATCTTCTTCCGGAAGGAGAAGCCGCTCCAGATAAGGAACCACCCCCACGACCGGCCTGCCGGTGATCTCTTCGATCTGAACCAAGCCGGGGGCCAGGATCGTGCGATCTCCGCGAAACTTGTTGAGGACAAAACCCTTGATCCGCTCCGCCTGGCTCGGAGGGAGAAGCGCCACGGTTCCGACGAGGGAGGCGAAGACCCCGCCGGCGTCGATGTCGCCGACCAGGAGGACGGAGGCGCCGGCCATCTCCGCCGCGGCCATGTTGACGATGTCGTGCGCCATCAGGTTGATCTCCGCCGGACTGCCCGCCCCTTCCAGAACGATCAGATCGAACCCCTCCGCGAGCGAGCGGTATGCCTCCTGAACCACCGGCCGGAGCGTCGGCTTCAATGCGTTATATTCGCCCCAGGTCATCAGCGGCATCGCCTTTCCCATCACGACCAGTTGAGAGGCGCGGTCGGTCGTCGGCTTGATCAAGATCGGGTTCATCCGGACATCCGGATCGAGGCGGCAGGCCGCCGCCTGCAGCGCCTGGGCGCGGCTCATCTCCAGCCCGTCGCGTGTCGCATACGCATTGAGCGCCATGTTCTGCGCCTTAAACGGCGCCACCCGCAAACCATCCTCCAGAAAGATCCGGCAGAGCGCCGTCGTCAGGATGCTCTTCCCGACATTCGACCCGGTCCCCTGAACCATCAGCGCGCGGGGTTGCTTTTTTATCATTCGATCTCTCCTCCCGCCCGCCCCACCTCAATCCCTCCGCCCCGGAGCTGCAGCGGATGGATCGGCAGCGGACGGCGAAGCAGGTTCCAGATTCGCCGCCGGACCGCTCCGAGCCGATACGTTCCCGGTCGAAAGAGCATCCCGACGATCGATCCGCTGTGGGCGATGTTGACGCCGACCCCGCCGAGATCGAGAGTCATTTTGAGAATCCGCTCCAAATCAGGCTTGCGCAGCAGGTTCTGATGGGCCAACGCGCTTAACGTCGCACCCTCTCCGATCTTCCGAACACATCCCTCCCGCAGTCCCTCCTCGATCAGGCCAAACGCCGCAAGGACCGACCGCGTCTGTTCTCGCGCGGCTTTCAGATAATCCCGCTGGTTGAAAGAAACGGTATCGACCGTCTCCTCGAACTCGATGGCAAGGATATCGAGCGAAGGGGGATTCCCGAGCCCACGCCGAACCGTCCCACGGTAATGGTCGAACAAAGTGATCCCCTCAAAGATCACGCCGTCGGTCGGCTCCACTGCGAGGGCCAGGCGCGCCGTCTCATCGAGATCGATGAACGACCGCGCCGTCATCTGACGCACCGCGAGGGCCGCCGCGATATCGGCCGTGCTGCTCGCCATTCCCTTCCCGACCGGCAGGCCGGAGTAGAGAGAGAGTCCATCGGCGGACGCATCTCCCTTCCAGAAAGTGGCAGCGAGCGCGAGCGCCTTCCGGACTTTCAGACCGAGTCGCCTCTGCTGCGATTCATTTTCCGGAGCGGCCCAGGTATAGCGGTTCACCGGACAGGAGACATGGAGACGGATCCCGTCGATCGATCCTTGGGCCAACTCTCCGCAGCTTCCCGGAACCCGAACCAAAAAGCTCACTGCATTCGCTCCTTCAGAAGATCGACCAATTTCCGGTTTTCATCTCTTTTCTTCACGGCTATCCTGAAGAATGACCGCCCCAGTCCTCGGAAATTACGGCAGCTTCGAATCAACACTTTTTTTCGGATCAAAGATTGCTTCAGTGGCTCTACACTCCGGCGATCAGTCCGCTGGATCAGGAGGAAGTTGGTTTCAGACGGAATCGCCTCCAAATCAGTCATTCGCTTGAATTGATCGAAGAGAAATTCCCGCTCTTTTCGAATCCGTATCCGACTTTTTTCAACAAAGGCCTTCTCTTCAAGTAGACATTCCCCCACACTTAAGGCCGCCCCGTTGACGCTCCACGGCTCCTTGAGTCGGTTGAGCTTTTCAATCACTTCTTCGCGCGCGATAGCGAATCCGAGTCTCAAGCTGGGGATGCTGTAGATTTTGGTGAAAGAGCGAAGAACAATCACATTCTTCGGAAGTGGTCGCCTCAGAAGGGTGCTCTCTTCATCGACGAAGTCGCCGTAGGCCTCATCGATGACAAAAAGAACCGAAGGATGCCGCTTGATAAGCCATGCCAACGCATCTGTGGAGAGACAACTCCCGGTGGGGTTGTTCGGGTTACAGAGGAAGACGAGATCGATCGTGGATCGAGCATCCGAGAGCGCCGAATAGAAGTGATCGACCGTTGGTGCCAGGGGCAGAAGCGCAAATTGCACTTGGCAGCGTGCGGCTTGCGCCGACGCTTCGTAATCCTGATAGGTCGGGCAGAAAATTAAAACGGAGCGGGGTGAGAATGCTCTTGGAATTAAAAAGATAAGTTCAGTCGATCCGTTCCCGATTAAGATCTGATCCGACGGCACTGAGAGAACCGCACCCAGCCGACGGCGCAGCCTTCGACAGTTCGGATCAGGATAGGTCGTGATCTGCCTAAAAGATTCTCGAAAGGTACTCGAGGCCTTCTCCGGAGGTCCGAAAGGATTGATGCTGGCGCTAAAATCGATGATTTCCTCGGGCAGCCATCCGTACTGATCGCAGACCGCGGCGAGGTTGCCGCCATGACCGGTGTCCATGCGTCTTCTACTCCACGAAAGCGCAATGATGTCCGGAAGAGAGCGGAATCAAATTCCGTCTCCTCCGATGGACCCGCATCTGTCTGGTCGATTGGCGTTGAGGATTGAGAGGGATGTCTTAAAAAAGAAATCCCCAGCTTCGGGATGGGAAAAAGGCTGGGGATGAAAAGACCCATTCCTCCGTCTTGACCATCGAAGACAGATACGAGATCACATCCAGGCAGGTCTTCTGGCTTAGGGATCGCCCTACTCCTCACCCCTTCCCATCCTTTGAAAATTTCAGGACAGTGGTATTTGGTGAGTTTCGTCCCCCATCACAGCGGCGGGTCCGCTCCCGATTCTCACGGGATTCTCTTTTCAATCCCGACATGACGTCGAGATCACCTGAACGGTTTTATTTCAACAACGGTCCGTTTATACCAGACCTGTTTTACAGAATGCAAGAAAAAAATTCTTCGCTTCTTTCCGT
>SCUR01000303.1 GCA_004297235.1 Candidatus Manganitrophaceae bacterium
CGACATCGAGAGCGCCGCCACCTCCGGGCTGATCGTGATTGGATAGAAAACCCCCGCCGCGAGCGGAAAGGCAATCACGTTGTAAGCGACCGCCCAGAAGAGGTTCTGACGCATCTTGCGCAGCGTCGCGCGGGAGAGCTCGATCGCGCCGACCACATCATACGGGTCGCTCTTCATCAGCACCACATCGGCGCTCTCCATCGCCACGTCGGTTCCGGCGCCGATCGCGAAGCCGACGTCGGCCTGGGTCAGCGCCGGGGCATCGTTGACCCCGTCTCCGACCATTCCCACCTTCTTCCCCTGTGATTGCAGCTCTTTAACCTTTTCCGCCTTTTGCCCCGGGAGAACATCGGCAAGAATGATCTCGATCCCAAGGGTCGACGCGATCCGCTCGGCCGTCCCCCGGTTGTCGCCGGTGAGCATGGCGACCTGAACGCCCCGCCCTCTGAGTCTCTTTACGGTCTCGGCGGCCGTCGGCCGGGGGGCGTCGGCAATCGCGATCAGTCCGATGAGCCGTCCCTCTTCCGCGACATGGACGACGGTTTTACCAGCGCCTTGAAGGTGATCCGCCGCCTCTTCCAGGCCTGCGAGGACAATCTTTTCTTCATCCATCAGCCTCCGGTTGCCGAGAAAAACCGTCCGGCCCGCCACCTCGGCCCGCGCCCCTTTCCCCTCGATATTTGTAAAACCCCGGACCGACTTTTTCTCAATCTCTCCCGCCCGCCGGAGAATCGCCTGGGCCAGGGGATGGTCGGAGCCCTGCTCCACCGCCGCGGCCCTCGCCAGCGCCTCCTCGATGGTGTGCCCGGCTGCGGCCACGACCTCCACCACCTCCGGCTGCCCCATCGTCAACGTCCCGGTTTTGTCGAAGATGATCACCTCAAGCTTCGTCGCCTCTTCCAATGCCGCCGCATTCTTGAAAAGGATCCCGTTCATCGCGCCGAGCCCCGTCCCGACCATGACCGCCATCGGGGTGGCGAGTCCGAGCGCATCTGGGCAGGCAATGACAAAAACGGTGATCGTCAAGGTCATCGCGAAGAGGAGCGTCTGGCCGATCCATCCGTACCAGACGGCGAAGGTGAGAAGACCGATCCCGATGGCGGCGGCGACGAGCCACTGGGCGGCGCGATCGGCGAGCAGCTGTGCCGGGGCCTTGGAGTTCTGCGCCTCCTGGACCAGCTTCACGATCTGGGCGAGCGCCGTGTCGGAGCCCACCTTGGTGGCGCGGTAGCGGAAGCTGCCGCTCTTGTTGATCGTGGCGCCGATGACGGTGTCGCCCGGCGCCTTCTTCACCGGCATCGACTCGCCGGTCAGCATCGACTCATCAATAACCGACTCCCCCTCGATTACCTCTCCGTCGACCGGGACCTTGTTTCCGGGGCGGATCACGACGAGATCCGCAACGGTCACCTCCGCAGTGGGGATCTCGACCTCGCTCCCCTCGCGGATGACCGTCGCCTTCGGCGGGGCGAGGTCCATCAGTCTTCGGATCGCGTCGGAGGCGCCGGCCCGCGCCCGCATCTCCAGCCAGTGGCCGAGCAGAATGAAGACCAGCAAGACTGAAGCCGCCTCGTAGAACTGCGCCCCGTCGAAGAAGAAGGTCGCCCCGACGCTGAAGAGATAGCCGGTTCCGACGCTGAGGACCACGAGGACCGCCATGTTCAGGACGCCGTTTCGGAGCGCCCGATAAGAGGCGATGACAAACGGCCAGCCGGGGTAGAGGATGGCGGCGCTGGCGAGGAAGAAAAGCCAGAGGTCGAGATCAAGGCCAAACGGCGGCTTGAGAGCGATGAAATTCATCCCCATCGGCGCGTAAAGAAAGATCGGAACCGAAAAGACCAGGGCGATCCAGAAGCGGTTGCGCATATCGCGCGCCATCTCCGCTAAATCCATCCCCGCCCCGTGCCCCATCTCGTGCGCCATCTCGGCCGCCGCGGCGGGAGCGGCCTTTTCGGCCGGCAGATGGGCGGCATGCCCCCGGTAGGTCTCCATCGGCGCCGGAATCGCCGCTTCCATCTCCGGATCTTCCGGTTTGCAGAGATGGCTCGGGAGCATTTCTCCGTGGCAGTGATGTCCGCACTCCCGCACCCGCTCTTTGATCCTCTTGAGATCGATCACGCTCTCGTCGTAAACCACGGTCGCGGTGTCGGAGGCCACATTGACTTCCACCCGATGGACTCCTGGAAGGCGCATCAGTTGCTTCTCCACGCCGTACGCGCTCAGGGGAGAAAGAATGCCCCCCACTTCAATGATGCTTGTCTTCATATCGGACCTTCCTTTCGATTTGTCCTCGCCTCTGTTAAGGCCGGAATCCGCATCTTCGGAATCTACTTCTTCATCTCCTTGTTCAGAAAATAGACAATCACCGTCCGGATACCGACGATGCCGGCCAGCATCGCCAGCGATTGCCAACTCGGGACAATGATTGTCTGGATAATATCTCCCACCAGAAAGAACTCCAGACCCAAGACCATCTTCTCCCCGATCGCGATGCGGATGTCTTCCAGGTCAAGCTTGGAGACCTGCCCTCTCAAACGAAGCCCGATTCATCTCTCCGCTCCTTTTTGTCATCTCCCATTTCTTCATCCGCATCCGGGCGGATGCGCTCCCAGGTTTATTGACCGAATCCCCAGTGGAGGACCTCTTCCGATTTTCCGGCCGGGTCTTTCACGATTAATTCCACGGCCCTCAGTTCCGGAGAAACAATCGGGTGTCCATGTCTTCCGTCAAACATCAACACCGCCTCTCGGTGATAATCGATGGAGCGTTTCGATTCAGCCCAATGATGGGGCGGGTGTTCTTCATCCTCTTTGACCCGGAGAGTCATCCACTCTTTCGGTTGCAGGTCAAAGAGCCGCCCCTTCGCGGAATGCATCGTTACGGTAAAAACCGGCTTCTGATCAAACCGATACTCTTTCAGGTAAGCCTTGTAGCGTTCTTTTTCTTCCTGCTCCCCCCTCCCCTCGAATCTGGAGAGGGCCCTGAAGAATTCAATGTCATTCAAAACGATCTCCAGATCGTATTGCGCCCCCTTTAATCTTCTGATTTTGCTCTCCCAAAGTCGGAGAAAATCTTTCCCTTCATCGGAAGCGGTCAGTGTCGAGCTGGCGAGATTCCTCCCAGGAATATCCGGCCGCTCCGGTTCATGCTCCAAAAGCGTTCGATGCATTTTCTGGTCATAGAGAAAGGAGGCCACGATGAAGAGCACCGCGATCAACACCAGCCCCGGCCCGACGATGCTCCAGTTCACCCGACCCCTTCGGTCCCTGTCCTTCCCCATCGTCTGTGCGTCCATTTTCGTCCCCTCCCTGAGAATGTCTTCTTTTTTTACGATCAGAGCGCCATCAACAAGACCATCATCACCACCATCGCGCCCCCCGCCACGTAGAAGGAGGTCATCGACGGTCTGTCCCGCACCGCGACGGGAGGAGCTACCTCCTCCACAGCGGAGAGGGTCAGCGGCGAACCCGTTTGATCACCCCCGGGCCACACATTGAACGTGATCTCGTATGATCCGGCCTCTTCAAACGTCTGTCTCAGTTGGTAGAGTCCTCTCTCATGGATCTCTCTCGCCTGGCGCTCCATAAGCCCCCCCTCTTCCCCCACCGGCCGGCCGACCCGCCGAAAGAAAACGGCGACCTTTGCGCCGGTGACCGGCGCTTCGCTTGCGATCTCCCGAATCTTGATCGTAAATGTGGACTCCCAACCTTTTAAAAGGTCCGGGATTTTAACCGAAACAACCAGACCCTTCTCATGAAACTCTTTGTTCACTCTCTTGGCTCGATCCGCGGGTGCATTTGAATCATCCCCCATGCCGTGCATCCCGGCCATGCATCCGTTGAGCGGCAAGAAACCGATGGCAAGAAAAAGAGAAAAGAGCCTCAATCGAGTCATCGCCTCACCCTACCGCCGGGTTGTCTTCCCTCCGGCATCCTCTCCGGGGACCTCTCGTCGGCGCGGAAGCAACACGCACCTTTCCAGCGGTGGTCGCCCTGAAATATTGAACGATTCCGGCAACGGAGGTTCAGTCGATCGGTTTTTCTAAATTGAGCGAAAATTGGATGATCAACGAATCGATGGAACACGGTCCCCTCCCCATTCAAAGATGGTGACGAAACATCCTTCTTTGATCGGGAAGAAGATCAGATTCGATAGACGGAATAGAGCCGGTAATAATCGCTTAGCAATTTGGGGAGGACGGCTCGTTCGAGGAGGGAGGACAAAAAGCCATTGGCTTGAAGGGGACGGACAATAGGGTTCGCCTCAAGGGTGAGGTCCGGAGAGAACAGAGCGTGGAACTGATGCCAGCCGGTCTTCAGCAGATCCTCACTGCTGTTATAAACGCCGGCACCGGCGCAGGAATGCTCGCTCCCTTTGGAGGCATGGTGGGTGTCGTCGGCCTCTTGATGGCCGTGGGCCATATGGGCAGTCTGCCCGGCGTGGGCTGCTTCGGAAGAAACATCCCAGGGACAGATCCCCCAGACCCAGAACCAGACGATCAATGTAAGGAGGATAGTCGCTTTGCGATAAGACAACTCGAAGACCTCGCTTATTTTCTGAATGAGATTGCGCCGACCAGCTGGTCAAACACGGGAGTGGAGATCAGTTGGACGTCCATACCCCGTATCATAGTGCTATTTTGCAATTATTCATTGGACCATACAACCCCCCAAAAGGGGTATTTTCCATCCGCTTAGGGTCAGGAGGCTTACATAATAGAACAGTCCACTTCTCAAAACGGATCGGTTACCGTTGCTAGTGCGACCCTTCCTTACGCTATCGAAAGGACTGGCTTGCCGGTCCTGGTCATCGGGTCAGCAATGTGCTATCCGAGAACCTTCTCACGTCAGTTCAAAAATATCTGTATCCGGGCCTTCGCAGACATGCGACATTTGTGGAATGCAATGTCGCAGTTGGTTTGGACAGGATCATCTTCGACACCGACGCGAACGACATTGAGCGTATCCATGTCACGCTGGGATTAAGACTGTTCCAAGTGGCATTAGGTGAACAGATCTTCAGCGCTCCACTTTATTTTCCGGATAATTCAGTACCACATCCGTACGCCCGCCATGAAGCGAACCTGGCTCGGATCACCCCCTTCTCGCCGAACAAGGTCGGCGGTGTCGGAGAAACTCCGGTCAAATGAGACGCCGACATAGGGGGCGAACTCGCGCCGAATCTCATAGCGCAGGCGGAGTCCAAACTCGATGTTGTTCAGGCCTCTGCCGGTCGTGAACCGCTCGACTCTCTGAACCGCGGCATTGGTCTCAAAGCGCGGCTGAAAAACCAACCGTTGGGTCAAGAGATAATTTTTTGTGATCGTGAACCGCGCCGAAACATCACCCCGATGACTGATGAATAGGGCGGACTCGACCTCGTAACGATAAGGGGCGAGTCCTTCTATTCCGACCACCGCATGTGCGCGCGTTACATTGTCCCCCTGAAATGACTGCGTCTCGGTTCGGAGGCCGACCTGAAAATCGTAATACCGTCGGATGAAGCGAC
>SCUR01000304.1 GCA_004297235.1 Candidatus Manganitrophaceae bacterium
CTGAAGAAAGAGCTCTCCGGCGGAAGAAAAGCGGCTTAGACATTTGCAAGATCCCAAAAAACGGCCGGAATGGCGCCATGCGGTTCCGCCATTTTTTATTTCACGGTGAGCGACGTCGACCAGAGGGTGTCGAACTCCCGCGCGTCGAAGCCGACGGTCACGCGCTTTCCATCGGTGACGATCGGCCGTTTGATCAACCTTCCGTTTGAGGCCAGGATCCGGAGGATCTCCCCCTCGGAAAGCCGTTTGACCTTCTCTTTCATATTTTCTTCCCGGTACTGCACGCCGCTCCGATTCAAAAAATCGGTGTAGGGCCGTCCGCTCTTTGTGATCAACGCGGCCAATTCTTTCGCCGGCGGCGGGTCGGTGGTCAGGTCGATCTCCTTCAAGGAATGTCCCAGGGCGGTCAAATGCCTTTTCGCCTTGATACAGGTGCTGCATTTGGCGTAATGATAAAAGGTCAGCATCATTCTCTCCTTCGATTTTCCGGGGACTATACCATAACATTCTTTGAAAAGACAAAGCGATTTGCTTGACATTGACCCTGAAATCCGATTATTTTTATCGGCATGCGGTCGAGTGTCCTTGGAATCCTTTTTCTCCTGGTTCTAACCGGTTGCGCCGGGTTGAGGGAAAACGACCGAGCCGAGCCGAACGGCTCCTCTCGTGGGCCGGCGCGCGACCGTGTGGTGAAGACCGCCTATGACTATCTGGGGACTCCTTATCGATTCGGCGGGGCGACTCCGGAAGAGGGGTTTGATTGCAGCGGGTATGTCGCGTATGTTTTCTCCCGGTCGGTCGGATTGGACCTGCCGCACTACACCGGCGCGCAAATCAAAAAAGGCCGGCCGGTCCCGGGCCGCCGGCTCCTCCCGGCCGATCTGGTTTTCTTCCGAATCGACCGGCGGCAGCCGCTTCACGTCGGGATTTATTTGGGGGAGAACCGATTCATCCACGCTCCCAGTCGAAACGGGGAGGTCAGCGTAGAGCGTCTCGACCATCCTTACTGGAAGCAACGGTATCGGGCGGCCCGCCGGCTGCTTCCCCCGTTTCCTGAAAAGGCAAAGGCGCGCGAAGCGGCCCTCTCTTCCGTCGCCGGACGTTTTGAATGATGGGTTTGGTAGAGAGGTGCCGCCGGGACGTCTCACCGGGAGAGCAGGATAGGTACTGCCGGATACATCGAAAAATCGGAGCACCGAATGGCCGCTGAGAAACAGTACTGGTTAATGAAGTCGGAGCCGAACGCTTACTCCATCCACGATTTGAAGCGGGATCGAACCACCTATTGGTCGGGGGTCCGCAACTATCAGGCCCGCAACTTCATGCGCGATCGAATGCAGATCGGCGACGGTGTTCTCTTCTACCATAGCAACGTCGAACCGGTCGGCGTCGCGGGGCGGGCGGAGGTGGTCAAGAGCGGATATCCCGACCACACCGCCTGGGATAAAAAAAACAAATATTATGATACGGCGAGTTTGTCGAGCCGGCCGATTTGGTTCATGGTCGACATCCGATTCGTTCAGGCTTGCCGCGAGGTCATTACGCTAAAGCGGCTCAAAGAGATTCCAGCTCTAAAAACAATGGCGGTCCTTCGAAAGGGAAATCGCCTCTCGATCACACCGGTCGCCCCCGAGGAATGGGAGATCATCATGAAACTTCCGGAATGGTCTTAAGCAGCCAAAGCCGACAAACCGCCTCTTCAATTCTTTCATCCTCCCTTTCTTCACCGGCTTACTTATTTAAAGATAAAATGACCTTTTCCGGGTCCCCTCTAATTGTTTTCACCTGCGAGGAGAAATGAGAAAGGCCGGCCCCATCGGCAAATTCATCGGGTATAATAGGGTGTGAAATCTTCCATTTGAATAATCCTGTAATGGGAACGAACCTATGACCGTATCACATATCGATTCAAAAGAAACAACGATCACAACGGCGGATCCCCACAAGAAAACCATCTTGGCGGTAGACGACGATCCCTCTGTCCTGCAATCGCTTGAGATTTTTCTGCAGGACAAGTATCAATTGATTAAGAGAGAAAAAGGGGATGAAGCGCTCCGCGTCATTCAGGAGCGGCGGGACATCGATTTGATCATCCTGGATGTCCGCCTCTCCGACACGGACGGCCTGACCCTTTTTCGAAGAATACGCCAGATCGATCGCGTGGTGCCGATTCTCTTTATGAGCGGATACGGCACCAAAGAGGTCCTCGCGCAGATGCTCGAGGTGAGGGCAAACGGTTATATCGATAAGCCCTGGAACGTCGACCAGCTGGCGCAAAAAATTACCCGCCTGCTCGGATCGGATCCTTTCGAGCGGGTGCATGCGCATCTCAAGATCGATTTCGATCACCTCTCCCTTAAAATCCGCCGGGCGGTCCAGTATATCGACCGACACTACAGCTCCGCCGAGCTTTCTCTGGAGGAGATCGGCCAGGCGGTCGCCTTGCATCCGAAGTACCTCTCGGCCTCCTTCAAAAAAGAATGCGGTATCGGGTTTCACGACTATCTCACCGCCATTCGGATTGATCGCGCGGTTCAACTTCTAAAAGATCCGCATCGAACCATCAAAGAGATCAGCTGTGAGGTCGGGTTCTCGGAACAGGGCTATTTCAGCAAGGTCTTTCTGAGCAAAATGGGGAAATCTCCCTCCGACTATC
>SCUR01000305.1 GCA_004297235.1 Candidatus Manganitrophaceae bacterium
GTCGCCGAGGTCAAATCCTTCCCGGCGACCGGGCTCCCTGTCCCGCGGACGTAATTCTGCGGGCCGAAGAGGGTGAAGGTCCCCGCCCAGAGCGGCGAGGCGATGGGAAGAATCGAAGAAAGCGCGGTTAAAAGGAAGGCAAGGAGGACTTCCGATAAGAAGAGGCCAAGACCCTTGGTCGCCCTGCGTTTCAAGAGATCCCCCGGCGGTTTTGCGCCTTATTTTGGCTTCGATACCGCGGGAAAGTATCACGCAAGGAATTCCCTGTCAACTAAAATAATTAGCTCCTTTACATGAACTTGATCTCCGCTTTCCTAAGCGTTTTGATGTACCGTCCCGCTCAATGCATCGCCGCCCCCTTCCCCCGCTCGATCCGCTTGAGCAGGAAAACCAACGGGAGGATCGCCAGGAAGAGCCAACCGAGAATCCAGAAGTTGTCGATGTAGGCGAGCATCGTCGCCTGCTGTTCGAGCATCCGATAAACGACCGCTTCGGCTCGGCGGGCCGCGTCGACCGCGCCGACGCCGGCGGAGATCATCCGCTCCGTGATCCGCTCGAGCGCCGTTTGGTAATTAAGATCGTACGGCGTGAGATGCCCGACCAGCTGATTCTGATGGAACTGCGCGCGCTGGGCGAGCAGCGTGGTGACGGCGGAGATCCCGAAGCTCGCCCCCATATTGCGCGAGAGGTTGATCAGCGCCGAAGCATTGTTGTTCTTCCCGGGCGGAAGGTAAGCGTAGGCGGCGGTGTTGATCGGGACAAAGAGGAAGGCGAGCCCGAAAGCCTGAAAGCAGCGGGCCCACATCGCCGTCTGGAAATCCATCTGCAGGTTGAAACGGGTCATGTAGAAAAGCGAGGCGGCCTGCACGGCGACGCCGAAGAGGACCATCCACTTCGGCTGGATCCGCGAGACGAGAAAGCCAACCATCGGCATCATCACCATCACCACCAACGCCCCGAGCGAGAGGACCATCCCCGCCTGCTGCGCGGTGTAGCCCATCTGGGTTTGGAGCATCTGCGGAATCAACACCGAGCTGCCGAAGAGGGCGAAGCCGACCATGAACATCAGCAGGTTCGCGATCCCGAAGTTCCGCTCCCCCAGCAGCTTCAGATCGACGACCGGCTGCCGCTCCCGCAGCTCCCAAAAAACGGCGAACACCAGCGCAACCAAGGCGATCAGCGCCAGTCCTTGGATGAAGGACGAATCGAACCAATCCTCCCGCTCCCCCTTGTCGAGGACGATCTGAAGAGCGCCGAGGCCGAGGGCGATCAACCCCAGCCCGATGTAGTCGATCCGAAATCCTTCCCGGAAACGGATCGGCCGGGCGTGCGGGGGGTCGGTGACGAAACGGGAGGTCAAAATCAGCGAGAGGATGCCGATCGGGATGTTGATGTAAAAACACCAGCGCCAGTTGTAATTGTCGGTGATCCACCCGCCGAGGGTCGGGCCGATCGACGGCGCGGTGAGCATCGCGATTCCGGCCACGGCGAACGCCATCCCCCGCTTCTCCGCCGGAAAAGTGTCGACCAAGATCGACTGCTCGCTCGGTTGGAGTCCCCCCCCTCCCAGCCCCTGCAGCACGCGGAAGAAGATCAGCCAGCCGAGGCTCGGCGCGAAGCCGCAGAGAAAAGAGCTCACGGTGAAGAGGGCGACGCAGGTCATGTAAAAGCGTTTTCGTCCGAGAAGCGAGGAGAACCAGCCGCTCATCGGAAGGATGATCGCGTTGGAGACGAGGTAAGAGGTGAGGACCCAGGTGCTCTCATCGAGCCCCGCCGAGAGATTCCCGGCGATGTGGGAGAGGGCGACGTTGACGATGGTGGTGTCGAGCACCTCCATGAAGGTCGCCATCGTCACGATCAGGGCGATCAGCCAGGGATTGCGCGCCGGCCGCCCCGCGTTCTCCGGACGGGCGCTCGTCGTGGCCGGCCCGTCGGTACTCATCGACTCATTCCAAGTGTGCTCACCGCACTCGGACCTCCGGGTGGACCGACATCCCCGGCGCCAGGAAGGTGCCGGGATCGATCGGCCCGTCGAGGACGATCTTCACCGGAAAGCGCTGGACCACCTTTACGAAATTCCCGGTGGCGTTCTCGGGGGGAAGAAGGCTGAACCGCGCCCCCGAGCCGGCCTGGATGCTGTCGACGTGTCCCTTGAACACCTTACCGGGATAGGCGTCGACCCGGACTTGCACCGACTGGCCGGCCCGCATGTCGGTCAGCTGCGTCTCTTTAAAATTGGCCACCACCCAGACCCGGCTCGGGACGATCGCCATCAGCGCCTGCCCCGGCTGAACATAGTTTCCCGGCTCGACGCTCTTGCGGGTGACCCGTCCCTCTTCCGAGGAGAAGATCTTCGTGTAAGAGAGCTCCAGCTCCGCCTGCTGGATCGCGACGGCCGCCTGCTCCACCTCGGCCTGGGCGGTTTGCACTTGAGATTCGGCATTCACCACCTGCGCCTCGGCCCCCGCCGCCCGTCTCCTTGCCGCGACCAGTTGCGCCCGGCTCGTCTGGGCGGACGATTTCGCCTGGTCGAGCTGCTGCTCAGAGACCAGCTCGCCCAATTTCTCGAGCCGTTTCAAATCGGTCTCCCGCAGGGCGGCGGTCGTCTCGGCCACCTGGACCTCCGCTTCGGCCTGTCCCAAATTGGCCCGCGCGACCGGAAGCTGCGTCTGCGCCTGCTTCAACTTGCCGCGCGCCGCGACCTCTCCCGCGCGCGCCTGCGCCAACCGCACCTCGAAGTCGCGCGGATCGATCATGACCAGCAGATCTCCCTTCGGGACCTCCTGGTTGTCTCTCACCCGGACGTCGAGCACATGTCCCGCGATTCTCGGGCTGACCTGGACGACGTGCCCTTCGATAAACGCATCGTCGGTCGACTCCACCAACCGCGAATGAAGATAGTAGCGCAGCCCAAAGATCGCTCCGATCAGGAGGAGGACGAAGAGAATGATCAGGCGGGGATTTTTGTAAGTGGGCCGCTTCGGCGGCCCGGGCGATCGCTCCGTTGATTCCGGCATGGGACCGTTCTCTAACCTCTCCCTCTCTGAGGGAAGCCGATCGGGCGGCCTCTCTCGTTCTGTTTTTTGATTCGCCACGAGGACTCTTTCTTGAGGATGGTTAAAGAGCAGGGCGGGGGCGGGGCCGAGACCCAGAGAGAGGCGGTTGTGTCGTCTCCATTAAAAAAGATCGCCGAGCGCCTTGCGGAGCGCGGTGTGAGCCATCACGACCTCCGGGCTCGATTGAAGAAGGGCCAGGTATCGCTGCGTTGCGATCATCCCCTCGATCCGCTCCCGGAGGCCGGCGATCCGGATCGGCTCCAGCGGCATCGCCTCCTCCAGGAGCTCATCCATCTCCACCATCGCCTTCGACATCGGGCGCAGCCAGGAGAAATAGGGATCCTCCATCAGCAGGCGTAGGAGCGCGCCGGGGCCTCCGATCGCGCCATGCTCCCGCTCATAATCGCGTTGAACGGTGCGGATGAGCTGCTTGTGAACCGCGCGCAGCGCCTCGTTCACCTCAATGAGCCGCTGCCGCTCGACCTCTTTGAACCGACCGGGATTGTTTTCACCCTCCGACCTCTCTCGTTCCAATCGCTCTCCTTCACTTTACGGAATCAGCACGATCTTTCCGTACGACCCCGGCTCCATCACCTCCCGGTGAGCGCGCCCCGCCTCCGCCAACGGAAGCTTTTCACCGATCACCGGACGGAGCGTCCCGTTCTCCAGCCCCGCTCCCAGCGCCGCGTGGATGCTCGCCAGCTCCCGCGCCGTCGCGTTGAAGAGCATCATTCCGAGGATCGTCAGATCCCCGCTCATCGCGTCGCGCGGGTTGATCTCCACCGATCCCCGGCTGCCGATAATGACCACCCGCCCCCCCTCGGCCGCGACCTTGAGATCTTTGCCGAGGTTGACATTGGAGAGCATTTCCAAGATCACGTCGGCCCCCCGCCCGCCGGTCAGCCCTCTGACCTCGTCGAGATATCCCGGCGCGCGATGATCGAGAACATGATGCGCCCCCTGATCGGAAACCAGCGCCCGGCCCTTTTCGCTCCCGCCGGTGCCGATGAGGATCATCCCCGCCGCGCGGCCCAATTGAACGGCGGCCAGGCCCACCCCGCCGGTGGCGCCGTGAACCAGGACCGTCTCACCCGGAACCGCCCGCGCCTTCTGAAAGAGGGCGCGATAGGCGGTGGCGTACGGAACCCCGATCGCCGCCCCCTGCTCAAAGGAGATCGACTCCGGCAAGGGATGCACCTGCCCCTCTTCACAAAGCGCCGCCTCGGCATACGCGCCGGTGAGGGTGCCGGAAGTATAGACCCGGTTGCCGGTTTTGAACCGCCGGACCCCCTCCCCGACCGCTTCAATAACGCCGGCGGCATCGGAACCGGGGGTGTAAGGCCGCAGGAGGTCGGGGTTGGAGCCGGCGCGGCGATAGGTATCGACCGGATTGACCCCGATCGCCTTGATCCGGACCAGAACCTCTCCCCGACCGGGCCGGAGATCCGGAACCTCCTCCAACTTCAGGACCTCCGGCCCGCCGAACTGATGGACACGAATCGCCTTCACACGAACCTCAGCTTAGGGTTTTCATTCCAAAATGTTAATCGGGAATCCAGTGAACGTAAATCAAAAACTTCCGGATTTCCGCTTACACGGGAAATGACGACCTGGAATGGAGCCATCTTCAAGAAGCCAGCCGCGATCTTTTCCCGTTGAGAAGCCCCGTTCGTTCGATGCCGGCCATCAACGATTCAAAATCGTAATCGCCGGTGTGGAGAACCCCGTTGATAAAAAAATCGGGGGTGCCGGTCACGCCGCTCTCCACGCCGCTTTCGATATCTTTTTTCACCCGCCCGGCATGAACATGCTCCTGCAGCTCCCGCGCGAACCGCTCGGCGTCGAGGCCGAGCTCATCGGCATAGAAAACCAAATCTTCCTCCTCCAGCTCGAATTGATTTTTGAAGAGCCGGCGGTACATCTCCCAGAATTTCCCCTGCGCCGCCGCCGCTTCGGCCGCTTCGGCCGCCTGCTGCGCATGCGGATGCTTCTCGATCAGCGGAAAATGGCGGAAGACAAACCGGACCTGATCGCCGAGCCGCTTTTGGAGGGTCTCAACGATGGAAACGGCGCGCCGGCTGTGAGGGCATTCAAAGTCGCCGTATTCAACCAGCGTGATCGGCGCCGCCTCCGGCCCCTGGACATGATCTTGCGGACCGACCTGCACGGTGAGCTTTCCACGACCCTTTTTGGTGTTCATGGGAGCCTCCTTGTTAAGGTTTAAAACCGATCCTCTTCCAAATCATAGACATCGAACCAAACATATACCGGGCGGTGCTTGGGAACATGCTTCTCGATGTAATCTTCCAAATAGTCCTGCCCATGATCGTCGAGATCGCAGAGCCGCAGCGCCCGCATCCGGTTGTTCCAGCGGATGATCTCCATCCGCTCTTTCACCTTCGACGTCGCCGCGAGCCAATGGGCAAACTCCTCGTCGGTCGCCCCCGTCGCGACAAACTCCTTCACCGGCTCCGGGGAGAGTCCGGTGAAGGCATAGAGTTGGCTCGACAACGAGCAGGGCCAGTAGTTGTACTCCCCGTTGATGCCGAGCAGAAACGCCCGGCATTTGTCGAGCGCCCGGGCCGCGATCACATACCCTCCCAGCATCTCGCGCGGGCTTCTCGGATATTCTTTTCTTAAATCTTTCGCCATCAATCGGAGCGGCTCTTTATTCATTCGGCTCCTCCTTATGATCATCGCCTAGAGGCGGAGGGGACGGATCGGGGCGATAAAGGCCTCCGGATGCTCCCGCCAGACCTCCGGCTGAACGTCAATATAAAGCTCGATCTCGTTTCCGTCCGGATCGGCGATGTAGACACTGTGGGTGACGGTGTGGTCGGACATCCCCAGAATCGGGACCCCGGCGGCGCGAAGCTGATCGATCGCTTTCCGCAGCTCGTCGTCGGTCGTTCCGACTTTAAGGCCGAAGTGGTAGAGCCCGACCCGCGGGCCGTCGGGGATCGGCGCGGCGTCGGCGCCGACCTCGATCAGCAGCAGCTCGTGATGGGTCCGGCCCGAGGAAAAGGCGACCGCCCAGGCGCCGAGCCCGCCGATCTCCCGCCAGCCGAGAATATCGCGATAGAATTTCCGCGACCGTTCCAGATCGGCGACATAGAGCACGACATGTCCGAGTTCCTTGATCTCCATTCATTGTCTCCTGATTGTTCCGGAAATTGCTCCGAAAATGAGATTCCGCTTAAAATAGCCGCGACTCTCCTTCAACAATAACCCAGGGGACGATCCTGTTCAAGCGCGAAAAATATCCGGCCGGTTGCGAATTGGTTTGATTTTATCGGAGAGAGAATGGTATGGAGAAGGAAGCTCCTCCGGAATCCGGCCCTGGCGGCGCACGACGTTCCGGTGAATTTTATGCTCACACCGGAGGAGAGGATCGTTGCGGGGCCCGCTATCCAAGGCCGAAGGGAATTCACTGGGAGCTCCTGACGGAAGAAAAAATCGAGGCGATCCCGGCCGCTGAAGGAGAAAAGACGATGACCCGTTCGACGAAGCGGATGCGCTTGCAGGCAACGAAATTTTCGGCCCTCCTTCTCCTTCTGACGCTGGCGGCGGCGCTGTCGGCCGCGCTCGCGCGCGCCCAGCCCTCCTCCTTCCAGCCGATGCTCCTGGCGTTTGATCCGAAGGGGGACCGCCTCTTTGCGGCGACGGCGGGCGAAGCGCGCCGCGGATCGCAGCTGCTGGTCTTCCCCCAGCCGGGCCGGAAGGGGAGCCGCCCCGGCGCCACGCTCGATTTGGCCGGCATCGTCTCGGGCCTCTCATACGATCCCGAATCGAAGACCCTCTTCATCGCCGACGCCACCGATCATGCCGTCCTAATCTTCGATCAATTCGATCCCCGCTCCGCGACGCGCGCCAGCCGGGTGCTGAAGCGATTTAATTTTCCGACCGGCGTCTATGCCGACCGCGGCCGTCTCTTCGTCGCCGACGCGCACCCCGGCGCGCTCCTGATCTTCGAGAAGGGGATGGAGGTCGAGGGGCAGCGCCGCCCGGACCAGACGATCGGGCCGGAGAAGAGCGGCCTGAACGGCCCCTTTTCGATCGCCGCCGATCTCGACCGTCGGCGTCTTTATGTCTCGAACTTCAACGGGGTGCTGATCTTCAACCTCGACAACCCGGCGGCCCCGCCCGACCGCGTTCCGCTCCCCAAGGGAACGCTGGCGCGCGGCCTCGCGTTCGATCCCCGGTCGAAACGCCTCTATATCGCCGCGCCGATGACCCGCTCTTATTTTGTCTATGATGGAGAACGGCTGGAACAGGTCCGGGTTCAGGGCGCGTCGAGCTCCTTCCCATTTTCCGTCGCGGTCGATCCGGAGGGGAACCGGCTCTACCTGGCGGGGATGGCCGCGGAGATCGGCGTCATCGAACCGGCGAGCGGCGGCTCAACGGAACAAAAAGAACGAGCCATCGATCGATGGATCCGATGGGAGGGGGAACCGCGGGAAGAGAACCCCCCTTCACCGCATGAGCCGGCCCCTTCGCCGCACGAGCCGGCCCCCTCGCCGGAGGGACCGAGCACGATCCGCTGGGACCCCCGTTCTCCATTCGATTGACCCGGACCGGTCCGCGCCGTCTTTAGCCGAAGATCCGGGAGAGCGCCTTTTCGTGAACCTCCAGATCGTTGTCGGCGAAGAGGACGAACCGGATTCGCTGGACCGACCGGAGGGTTGGAATCTTCTCCCGGATCGTTCGAATGGCGACCTCCGCCGCCTCTTCGATCGGATAGCCGAAGACGCCGGTGGAGAGGGCGGGAAAGGCGATCGAGTCGATCCGATGCCGCTCGGCGAGATCGAGGGCGTTCGAATAACATCGCGCGAGCAGCGCCGCCTCCGGTTTGTCTCTTCCATACACCGGCCCGAGACAGTGAATCACCTGCCGGTTCGGGAGGCGGTGGGCGCCGGTGATCACCGCCTCCCCCGGCCGGATCGGCGCCAGCGGCCGGGCTTCTTCCTCCAAACCGGGTCCCGCCGCCCGATGGATCGCCCCGGCCACCCCGCCGCCCGTCTGCAATTGGGCATTCGCGGCATTCACGATCGCCGTCATGTCGGGTTGGGCCGCGATGTTCCCCTTCAGACATTCCAACGTGACACCCGAAACCGTCATCTTCATCTCTCCGCTCCTTTCGCCGAACACCCGGGATCTCGCTCTCAAGAAGGCTCGTACCCCTTTAGGGTACTTCGTCCGCCGGAGCAGTTCAACAAAATAGAACTAAGACATCCAGACCAAAAACCGGTCCGTC
The DNA here is from genome assembly GCA_004297235.1 of Candidatus Manganitrophaceae bacterium. GTDB lineage: Bacteria > Nitrospirota > Nitrospiria > SBBL01 > Manganitrophaceae > Manganitrophus. The sequence continues at coordinate 8,311 of SCUR01000305.1, forward strand.
GGGGGCCGGCAGCCTCCGTCGCGAGTCGCCGCTCCCGATCGTAGACCGGACGCATTCGGAAACAGCCGATGCTCCCCCGTTGCTTTGGACGGCTTTCCTCTTTATGATGACTTCAGTTTTTTGTTCACCCCCTCTAAAAACAATCCTTAACGAAAAGGAGTCCGCCATGCCCTACATTGCGCCGAAAGCCCGAACCCAATTCGATCCATTGATCGACGCGCTCGCCGAGCGGATCGTCGCCGAAGCGAGCGCCGACGGAAACGACGCCGCTTTCGCCGGGCTGCTCAATTACACTTGCACTCGCCTCGCGCTTCAGGTCGTCCGGCTTCAATTCGGAAAGATGCGCTACTGGCTGATCGCGCTGATCACCGGCACGTTCCAGAACGTCGCGCAGGAATTCTATCGCCGCGTGGCGGTCCCCTATGAGGAGAAGCAGATCGGGAAGAACGGCGATGTCGATCTCTACACAGCATTCGCGGAAGAAAGATAGAGGCCGGCCGCTTCGATCGTTTCTCCCCTCACATCACCCTCGGCTTCGGCGCGCTTGAGCCCAACGCCCCCTTTCCGCCGCGCGGGACCGCCTCGCGCCTCGCCCTCTGTCATTTGGGAAATCGCTGCGCCTGCCGAAAGATCCTTTTCGAAACCCCGCTTCGCGGTGAGGAACACGCGGACGCTCCCTCGCCCGGCCCAAACGCCATTGGTCTGATATACTTAGGCGTTGATAACCCATGGGATCTTTTCGCCGAAACGACAGGAGGGTTCGATGCGCTCGCCATACCGGGCGGTGATTCTCCTCGGGGTACTGCTGGGGGCCTGCGGTCAAGACGGGGCCGATCCGCGCACGGTCTTAACCCGTTATCTCACCGCCACCTATCGACAGGATTTGAAAAAAGCCTATGCCGACCTCTCCGCGGCCGACCAATCGTTCCGAACCCTCAAGACATTCATCTCTTACAACAGCACGGAGGACAGCCTCGTCGTTGCGCCGTTGATGCGGCGGACGACGTTTGAGATCGAATCGCTGACGATCGACGGCGCCCGCGCCCGCGCCGTGGTGCAGCTCCATCAGCCGAATCTCGAGCAGGTGATGGCCGAGGTCTTCAGCGCCGCCCTCTCCTCCATCGGCGCCGGGAGCGATCCGGGCGATTTCGACCATCAATTGGAAAAGCGCTACCGGAACCGCCCCGTCCCGATGATCACGATCCGGCGCGGCTTCGGACTGGTCCGGGAAGGGGGAAGATGGCGGGTCTCCGCCGGTTGGCCTCAGGAGGAAGAGATCGGCCGGCTCGTCCTGGAAGCGGGCCGGTTGGAGGAATCCGGACAGCTCAAAGAGGCGAAGGTGAACTATGAGGCGGCTCTCGCCCTGAATGAAAATCTCATCGAACTTCAAGAGAAAATTGCGGCGCTGGAATTCCGGATGAAACCGGCGGCCGAGGCGAATCGGGAGGCCCGCCGGGCCGTCGAGAAACTGATCGAAGGGCGCCGGCGCCGTTTCCAAGGACAATGAGAACGGATGAAAGGAGGCACCATGAAACAGATACTCCGGGGATGCATCGGGATGATGCTGCTTCCTCTTCTTTTTACCGCGGGATGCGCCCCCCAAAAACAGAGCGCGGCGGTTCTGGATTACGCCAAGACCGACGACTATGCGCGGAGGATGTTCGACGCCATCGCCGCGCGCGATTTAAATGCGTACCTTGATCTCACGGTCAAGGCCGACGACCTCGATCTTAAGGGCCAGCCGCTGATGAACGGCGTCACCGCGCGGGAAAAACAAAAGGGGCGGTTCGAGGCGCTGATCTCATCGATCGAGAAAGAAGGGGGCCTCGGCACGTTGCAGTGGGTGAAGCCGGGCCAAGCGATGGGATACTTAAAGGAGCGGAGCGAATTCGTCGGAAATATTTACATCGAGGTGACGGTCGGCTCGGACGCAAAAAAGAGGGTCCTGGAGATCGGCCCGACGCAGGAGGCCCAACACCGCGGACGGGTCCTCACCGGCGACGCCGGCGTCCAACTGAAGACGTGGGATTACTACAAAGCGAATGTCCTCTAAGTTTTTCAACTCCCTCGTCCCGACAAAAGCAGATTGACCTGTTATACTTACCGATCGATATGCGCCATCGGAGGAGACCCATGGATTTCAAATATCGAATCGCCCTCTTCACCCTGATCTTCCTTTTCGCCTGCAGTCCGGACGGGTCCGATCCGGCCGCAGTCTTGACCCGCTATCTCTCGGCGACCTACAAGCAGGATCTAAAAACCGCTTACACATATCTCTCCTCCGCAGACCGCGCCGTCCGGGACTTCGATACCTTCGCTCATCACTTCTCCATGGAAG
>SCUR01000306.1 GCA_004297235.1 Candidatus Manganitrophaceae bacterium
ATGCGAGAACGCCGCGGAATGTTCTGCGATGAATACGACAGGGCCCGTATGCTCGAAGATTGCGAAGATGTTCCTCCGTGCCGTAGCCCTTATGGGAGAGGAAGTTGTACTCCGGGAATTCCCGATGAAACTCCTCCATGAGACGATCGCGCGTTACTTTAGCAATAATCGACGCCGCTGCAATGGTGATAGAAAGGTTATCACCCCGAATGATTCCTTTTTGCGGGAGGGTCGTGTCTGGAAGGGTGAGTGCGTCGATAAGGAGATAATCCGGCTGGACATGCAGATTTTGCAGGCTTGATTTCATGGCCAAGTAGGTCGCTTGCAAGATGTTGATTGCATCAATGACGGTATGATCCATCATCCCGATGCCGATCGAAATCGCTTCCTGCACGATTATATCATAGAGCCTTTCACGCTGTTTTTCGGTCAGCTGTTTCGAATCCCGTATTCCGGCGACGGAAAACCCAGAGGGCAAGATGACGGCGGCCGTGACGACCGGTCCGGCCAAAGGGCCCCGCCCCACCTCGTCGAGACCGCAAATCCAACGGTAGCCGTATGAGGAAAGCGCTCTTTCGAAGAGGGTCATTTCAGATAAGCGGTGTGCTTCTTCCGTCTTAAGAGGCACCATGCGTCGAGACCAGCCTAAAGGGAAAGATCGAGATCTGATAAGAAGTGTGCTAACCGACGGATCAACAATGGGCGAGAGCGCGGCTCAGTGAACCGATCCCTCCCCTTCTTCTCGAAGGGAGGGATCGAAGCACCGAATCTTTGGAGACCGCTTCAGGACGAATTAAGACTCTACCTTCACAGGCTGCGGCTCTTCAACGGGAGCGGTTGTCTTCGCTTCCGACGGGTATGTTCTCTCCCTCTCGCTGATGCGCGCCGCTTGCCCTGTTCTCTCTCTTAAGTAGTAGAGTTTCGCGCGGTTCACCTTCCCCTCGCGAACGACGTCGATCTGAATAATATAAGGGGAGTGGATCGGGAAGACCCTTTCAACGCCGACGCCGTACGACACTTTCCGGACGGTGAAGGTCTCTCGGTTTCGTGTCCCCTTTTTCCGGATGACGACGCCCTCGTAGACCTGAATGCGCTCTTTTTCGCCCTCGATGATTTTAACATGGACTCTCACCGTCGCTCCGATCTTGATCTCCGGGACTGACGGCTTCAAAAGTCCTCTTTCCAACCGCTCTAACCGATTCATTGAATTTGACTCCTTTTCAATTCACGAGTGAGATTTAATCGCGTCACACTGTTGTTGATCAACCCATTCCTTTTCATCTTCGGTTAAAGAGGCATTGGCTAATAGATCGGGCCGTTTCCGAAGTGTGTTGAGGAGGGCTTGCTGCTTCCGCCAGGTTCGAATTGCCTGATGATTTCCGGAGAGAAGGATCTCCGGAACCCGCAGCCCCCTGAATTCTACTGGACGTGTATAGTGAGGATATTCTAAAAGCGAAGATGAGAAAGACTCTTCTTCAAGTGAAGCAGGTTCCCCCAAAACGCCTGGAATCAACCTTGCGGATGCATCAATCATAACCATCGCAGCCAATTCTCCTCCGGTGAGAATATAATCACCGATCGAGACCTCTTCAGCGGGCATTCCCTCCTTGACCCGCGCGTCCATTCCCTCGTAATGCCCGCAAATAAAAATGAGGCTTCGCTCTTCTTTGGAGAAGGTACCGGCCATCGTCTGATTAAACAGATTGCCCTGAGGGGAAGGGATAATGATTCGGACCGCTCCCCGCTCCTGGCGAATTTTCTCTACAGCAGCAAAAATGGGATCTGGTTTCATGACCATTCCCGGGCCTCCACCATACGGGACATCATCGGTGGTGCGATGTTTGTCCGCGGCATAGTCCCGCAGCTGGTGGATGCGGATATCCAGAAGATGGCGCTCTTGCGCCCGTTTGAGCATACTCTCGTTGAGCGCGGGGGCAACCATCCCAGGAAAGAGTGTTATTATATCACACTTCATCAAAGTTCAAGCAACCCTTGCAGGGGCCGGATAATCATCCGTCCCTCTTTCAGATTAATTTCTTTTACAACGGAAGCAAGAGCCGGAATCAGATATTCCTTTCCATCCTGCTTCACGACATAGACATCGTTGCTGCCGGTCTCTAAAATCTGTTCGAGTTTTCCGAGCCGGGTGCCGTTCTCCAGAAAAACGTCGAGCCCTTCTATCTCAAAGTGATAGTAACTCCCCTTCGGAAGCGGCATCCGTTCTTCATCCGGGATCAAGAGGGCGCCGCCCGCCAGCAATTGAGCCTCTTCAAGAGAAGAAATCCCCGCTAATTTAATGTACACGAACGGAAACGCATATCGGACCCGCTCGATACGATATTGTTGGGGTTGGCCCTCCTTCGTTTTAATGGTGACGTCCTGAAGTCGATCAAAACGTTGAGGAGAATGGGTCAAAGGGGACACCTTCAACTCCCCCTGAAGGCCGACCGTTTTGAGTATGGTTCCGATCGTAATCGACATTTTCAAACATTATTCCAGGATCTCCAACACACAACGTTTTCCCACTTTGGTTCCCGCTGCGTTGAGGATCGTCCGCATCGCCCTTGCCGTTCTTCCCTGTTTGCCGATGACCTTGCCTAAGTCTTCTTGAGCTACGCGTAACTCAATAATGGTGGTTTTCTCTCCTTCAGTCTCTCTCACAGACACATTCTCAGGTCGATCCACAAGCGACTTTGCGATATACTCGATCAGCTCTTTCATCGGACACTACCTCCATTTGCATTCACAGGCAACACAGGAATCCGCACCGGGAACAACTCCTCGGGGCGCGACATTGCTCTACCCGCGATCTAACTCGCTTTCGGCTCTTTGGCTTTTTTGAACAACTGTGCTCTTGCGAAGATTGATTTTACGGTTTCGGAAACTTCGGCTCCCTTTTTGATCCATCCGATCGCCTTCTCTTCTTTGATCTCCACCCCGCCTTCCTTTAATAAGGGATCATAGGTCCCCAGGATTTCGATAAATCGCCCATCCCTCGGTGATTCCGAGTCTGTTACGATGATCCGGTAGAAAGGCCGTTTATGTCGCCCAATTCGAGTCAATCTAATCTTAACTGCCACGCATCGCCCCTTTATTCTGTGAGGTTATTTCCTCGTTGTTGTGTTTCGCTCAAACGATTTTGCGCCGCCTGTCGGCGGCGGCTTCACTAAAACCGCCCCAGCATCCGCGCCAATCCTTTATTTTTCCCGCCGGAAAAACGCTTCATCATTTTCTTTGCTTCATAGAACTGTTTTAAGAGTCGATTGACTTCCTGGACGGAGGTCCCGCTCCCCTTCGCAATCCGTTTTCTCATACTTCCATTAATCACACCGGGATCTTCCCGCTCTCGAAGCGTCATCGAGCAGATAATCGCTTCGATGTGACGCATCTCCTTGTCCATTTGATCTTGATCCGGGAGTTCCTTCATGCTGCTTTTGACCCCCGGGATCATCTCGAGGATTTTCTCAAGGCTTCCGAGTTTTTTGATCTGCTTCATCTGCTGGCGGAAGTCTTCCAGCGTGAACTGTTGCGAGCGAAGTTTTTCCTGAAGGACCTCCGCCTGCTCTTTCGAGTAGTTCTGCTCCGCGAGCTCGATGAGCGAGAGCACGTCCCCCATGCCGAGAATCCGAGACGCCATCCGATCGGGATGAAAGGGTTCAAAGGCGTCAAGTTTCTCGCCGGTCCCGATAAATTTGACCGGGGCGCCGGTGGCGGCGCGAATCGACAAAATCGCGCCCCCTCTGGCGTCCCCCTCTGTTTTGGTCAGAATAATTCCGGTCAGGCCAAGGCGTTTATGAAATGTTTCGGCCACATTGACTGCGTTCTGTCCCGTCATCGCATCGGCGATGAAGAGGATCTCATGAGGGAGTACTTTTGATTTGATCCGGACCAACTCTTCCATGAGCGGCTCATCGATTTGAAGTCGCCCGGCCGTATCGATGATCACAATATCGAAGCCCTGCTCCCGTCCTTGCGCCGCCGCACGGGTGATCACCTCCACCGGATCCTTTTCCGATTGAGGAAGAGCAACCGGAACCTCGATGTTTTTTCCGAGGATCTGAAGCTGATCCACCGCCGCAGGCCGTTGGAGATCGGCCGCGACGAGCAAAACGCGTTTGCCTTGCCGCTTATAAAGTCGCGCCAGCTTTCCTGCGGTGGTGGTTTTGCCCGATCCCTGTAGGCCGACCAGCATCAGGAGGGTGGGTGGCTGAGAGGCCAATGCGATCCCGACCCCCTTCTCTCCCATCAGCAGGGCCAACTCTTCCCAAACGACTTTGACGATTTGTTGTCCGGGGGTCAGGCTCTCTAAAACCTCTTTTCCGACCGCTTTGGCCCGAACCGACTCGATGAACGATTTGACGATTTTAAAATGAACGTCCGCTTCGAGCAGAGCGAGACGGACTTCCTTCAGTGCCTCGTCGATATTTTGTTCGGTCAGGAGTCCTTTTCCACGGACATTTTTAAGGATGGAATCGAGCCGTTTTGTTAAATTTTCCAACATGATAGAATCTTTATCCTGTAGACAAAAAAATTTTTAACATTATAAAGAGGTTGGCTTGGCAAGTCAAGATAATAAAAGGCGCTTGATCTGATCCACCACATAGATTTTCTGGTCCATCGTCAGCTCCGGATAAATCGGCAGCGCGATCGTCTCACGCGCGGCCCGCTCCGC
>SCUR01000307.1 GCA_004297235.1 Candidatus Manganitrophaceae bacterium
CGTCTGACAGAAGTAACGCAGGGATGCTTAGTGGTCAAGGAAGCCTCCGTCTAAGCGCGCACGCTCTTCGCTCTTCGCCCTTTTCTCTTTCTCTTTTCTTTTTCTCTTTTCTTTTCTATTTTTTTGCTTTCTATAAATAGAGGACTCTGTGGGCTGCTGTGCCCGCAGCGCAAGGGCCCCACTGGGGGATGGGTGGAGCGAGGACGTAAGCAGCCCACTACAAATCAAATCGTCTCATCTACCAAATCAGGTCACGAGTGTCTGAAGCACAATCCGCGGTGCTCTCCCGCGCGTTGTGCGAGTTGTGACCGTGGGGGTGGCAAGGGGGGTTCCCCCTTGCTGCACGGGGAATCCGAAGGGGCCGTTGCAAGACGGCCCCGCGGTGGGGGTTGGGGCAACGCCCCATTCAAATTTAATAGAATTAGTAATCAAATTCGCTCCTACCCGGTAGTGGGTCAGTTTCATTTTGTCATTCCCGAATCTTTAATCGGGAAAGCGCTTCCCTAATACGCGTAGCGTCACTGATCGCTTCGCGAAGCAATCCAGTGATTTAGGTTCTGAGCGCTCTGGATTCCCGCTTTGATCCCAGCAGAGGGATCGATCTGAGTGGAAGTGCTCTTCTGATATCCACGTGCCTTTCGGCACCTTGTGCAGCTTCGCGGGAATGACGGCTCAAAAAAGAACCGCTTAACCCAAACTGACCCACTACCTCCTACCCTCCTTCATTGACCTGACCCGAACTGCATGTTAAAATCACAGGTTCGAATTTATTTCCCTTCAATCGGATATTCTATGAAAGACCAAAAAATCATCATCAAGGGGGCGCGGGAGCACAACCTCAAGAATATCGATCTGGAGATTCCGCGCGATCAGCTGGTCGTCATCACCGGCCTCTCCGGGTCGGGGAAGTCGTCGCTGGCGTTTGACACGATCTATGCCGAAGGACAGCGCCGCTATGTCGAATCGCTCTCGGCTTATGCCCGGCAGTTCCTGGAGCAGATGGACAAGCCCGACGTCGATACGATCGAAGGGCTCTCGCCGGCGATCTCGATCGAGCAGAAGACCACCAGCAAAAATCCCCGCTCCACCGTCGGAACGGTGACGGAGATCTACGACTACTTCCGTCTCCTCTACGCCCGGATCGGCCGCCCCTTCTGCTACAAGTGCGGCAAGGAGATCACCGCCCAGACGATCCAGCAGATGGTCGACACCGTCATGCAGTTCCCGGCCGGGGAGAAGATCCAGATCCTCGCCCCGATTGTCCGCGGACGGAAAGGGGAATACAAAAAAGAGCTCCTCGCGATCCGTCAGAAGGGATTCATCCGGGTCCGGGTCGATGGAAAGATGATCGATCTCTCCCAGGAAGAGCACCCGATCCAGGATAAAAACAAGAAGCATACGATCGAGGTGGTCGTCGATCGTCTCGTCGTCAAAGAGGGGCTGGAGCGGCGGCTGGCCGACTCGCTGGAGCTGGCGGCCAAGATGGGGGAGGGGATCGTTTTCCTCCTCAAAGACAAAGAAGAGCTCCTCTTCTCCGAACATCTGGCCTGCGTCGATTGCGGGGTGAGCTATCCGGAGATCGAGCCGCGCATCTTCTCATTCAACTCGCCGCACGGCGCCTGCCCCTCCTGCGACGGGCTCGGCACCACGCTCGACATCGATCCCGACCGGGTCGTCCCGAACAAGCAGCTCTCGCTGCGCGAAGGGGCGATCCGTCCCTGGGAGCGGCGCAGCTCCATGTTCTACTACCAGATGCTCGAAGCGCTGGCGGAGCATTACAATTTCGACCTGCGCGCCCCCTTCCAAGAGCTCGCACCGGAGCATCAGAAGATCCTCCTCTATGGATCGGGCGCGGACGAAATTCGCTTTTACTACGAGAAAGACGGCCGCCGCGAATTTTACCGCCGCCCTTTCGAAGGGGTGATCCCGAACCTCGAGCGCCGCTACAAAGAGACCGATTCTTCCTACATCCGGTCCGAGATCGAGGAGTTCATGGGGATGAATCCCTGCCCCGCCTGCAAGGGGAATCGTCTCAAGCCGGAGAGCCTGGCGATCAAGATCGACGGAAAGTCGATCGCGGCGGTGACGAAGTTTTCCATCCAAGAGGCGCTTGAATTCATCCTCCGGATGCAGTTGACCGAAAAGGAGCGGGTCATCGCCCAGCGGATCTTGAAGGAGATTCGCGATCGTCTCGGATTTTTGGCGAACGTCGGGGTCGAGTATCTGACGCTCGATCGGGCGGCGGGCACCCTCTCCGGCGGGGAAGGGCAGCGGATTCGTCTTGCGACCCAGATCGGTTCGTCGCTCGTCGGCGTTCTCTATATCCTCGACGAGCCGAGCATCGGGCTGCATCAGCGGGACAATGTTCGCCTCTTGAATACGCTTCGGCGGCTGCGCGATTTGGGGAACACGGTTCTGGTCGTCGAGCACGATCAAGAGACGATCGAAACCGCCGATTGGGTCGTCGACATGGGGCCGGCCGCCGGCATTCACGGCGGGGAGATCATCGCCCAGGGGACGCCGAAGGAGATCCTCGACCATCCTCAATCGCTGACCGGGAAGTATCTCTCCGGGGAGCGGTCGATCTCGCTCCCGCCGCGCCGGCGGGAGGCGAAGGGGTTTTTGAAAGTAAAGGGGGCCAGCGAAAACAACTTGAAGAACATCCAGGTCGACATCCCGCTGGGGCTCCTGACCTGTGTGACCGGCGTCTCCGGCTCGGGAAAGTCGACCCTGGTCTTGGAGGTCCTCTACAAAAATCTTGCGCAGAAGATCTATCGAAGCAGCGAGAAGCCGGGGGCCTGCCGCGGGATCGACGGGATGGATCAGATCGATAAAGTGATCCACATCGATCAGTCGCCGATCGGACGAACCCCCCGCTCCAACCCGGCGACTTATACCGGCGTCTTCACCTTCATCCGCGACCTCTTCGCGCAGCTTCCCGAATCGCGGATGCGCGGCTACAAATCGGGGCGCTACTCTTTCAACGTCAAGGGGGGGCGGTGCGAGGCGTGCCAGGGAGACGGGGTGATCAAGATCGAGATGCACTTCCTCCCCGACATCTACGTCACCTGCGAGGTCTGCAGCGGGAAGCGATATAACCGGGAGACGCTCGATATTCTCTATCGCGGAAAGAGCATTGCCGATGTTCTCGACATGACCGTCGAAGGGGCCTTGGATTTTTTCCAGGCGATCCCTTCGATCAAAAGCAAGCTGGTCACCCTCCAGGAGGTCGGTTTGGGCTACGTCAAATTGGGGCAGGCGGCGACGACCCTCTCCGGCGGGGAGGCGCAGCGGGTGAAGCTTTCCAAGGAGCTCTCCAAACGCCCCACCGGGAAAACCCTCTATATTCTCGATGAGCCGACGACCGGTCTCCACTTTGCCGACATTCAACGGCTGCTCGATGTCTTAAATCGCTTCGCGGAGTCGGGGAATTCGGTCGTCGTGATCGAGCATAACCTCGATGTCATTCGAAACGCCGACTGGATCATTGACCTCGGCCCGGAGGGGGGGACGGGGGGCGGGGAGGTCGTTGCGATCGGCACCCCGGAGAAGGTCGCCCAGGTCGGCCGCTCTTACACGGGGCAATTCCTACGGAAGATGCTGAAGTAAACAGCCCTCCGCGCTCAGCTTAAACCGGAACATAGATACGGAGAATTTTCCATCTGTTTTAGCTGAAAGCCGATTGCTGACGGCGGATCGCTGCTTTTTTTCAAGAAGTTGTTGAATTCACGCCTGGAGTTGAGTTATAAAAGAGAATTGCAGCCTTTTTAACGTTTAGAACATTCTACAGGGGGATCGGATGGTTACGGAATTGGAAACAAAGCTGGACCCGGCGAAGACGCCGGATGCGGTGCGGCAATCGACGGTGGAGAAACTGGTTTATAGCGCCTCGGCACCGGATCCGAAGATTGTCTCTGTTTTGATACCGATCGTTCAGAAAGAGCCGGTTCAATGGATTCAGAAACTCGAAATGCGGCTCCTCAAACGGCTTCCTTTCAATCCCGAAACCATCGGCTCCATCGCCTCCCTCCTCTCCTCCCCGCAAAAAGAGATTCGCCTCGAAACGGCGATCCTCCTGAGAAATATGATTATCCAGCTGGTTACCGAGAAGAAAAAGGACGAGCGGAAGGCGTTTGAAGAAAAGCTCCGCGACCTGCTGACTCAGCGGCTGAAAGAAGAAGGGGACGGCCACAATCCGGTCTGGATGGAGATTTATAAGACGCTCAGCTATTTTTCTTATACCGATGCGACCCACGCCGTTCTCGAGGAGATGCTCCCGAAGGGAGGAGAGGAAGCGCTTCTCGTTTTTGCGCAATACCTTCAAGGAAAGTATCCCGCGTCGGGGCTCGAAACCCTCTTGGCCGGCGCGGCCACGGCGAAGGGAGACGATACGTTGGTCCACACCCTGCGGGCGCTCATCCAGACCCTTCCGAAAGAGGGGCCGGTGGTCGGTTATCCGAGCACCGAGCCGGTCATTCGCGTCCTGCTGACCGGGCTGAAGAGTCCGAGCGAGAATATCCGGAAAGAGGCGGCGATCGCCCTCGCCTCCCGGGCGAAAGTGGCCCGCAAGGAGAAGAAGACCATTCCGCTCGAAGGCGAGGTTTGGGAGGCGCTCTTCAACCTTTATCAAACTCGCCTCTCGTCGACCACCGCCCTCGACAAAGACCAGGCGCGGGAGGGACTCCGGTATCTTCCGGCCGACGCGGCCCGGCTCGCCAAGCTGTTCGAGCTGATGCATCGGGTCCAGGACGAGCTCCAGAAGCAGAACGTCGTCGGGTTGATCGGCACCTTCAAGACCCCCGAGACCCGGGCCGAACTGATCAAAATGGTGAAGGTGAACTTCACCGGAATTCGGCTGGAAGCGCAGAAGACGACCATTGACGCCATCTCCGGTTTTGTCCCGGATGAAGAGGTCGAGGCCGAGATGGAGAAGCTTCTCGAAGGCAAAGGGCTCCATGCCGACATTCAGGCGAAGCTCGCCGATAAGCTCTTCTCGGAGATTCCGAGTTTGAAGCCCCGTCTGCTCCGTTGGCTTCGTCTCGACGAGAAGAGCAAACGGCCGGTGCTGGAGCGGTTCGATCTCCCGATGATGCACATCAAGGTCATCGAATCGGCGAAGAAGCTGGCGGGAGACGACGATATCTGCAAGAGGTTGATCGAGATCGAGCCGTACCTGATGATGAATGACGCGAAGGTGAAACTGCACGAGACCCTTCGGGAATTCCCGCAGGCGGCGAACATCAAACCGGCGCAAGTTCTGCCGGCGGATCAGGTGGCCAAGACCCTCATCGGCCTGATCGAGCCGCTCAACAGCGCCCGGATCGTTTTCGACGGCTTCTCCCTTCCGGCGGAGTTCGGCGGAAGCAAGGAGCTGGAGTTCGGGAACATGCAGCAGGCGAAGGCGCAGGGATTGGGGATCGGTGCCGCGCAGATGGGGAAAGATTTTGTGAAGAAGATGATCGAGGATCTCTTCGCGGGGGATCTCGGCGATGTGGTTCCGGCAGGGGCGAAGTTTAAGCTCTCCCAAGAGGGAGAGGGTCTCTTCACCGTGGCCGCGGTGACAGCGGCACCTGCAAAACACTAAAGCAATATAAAGTATTTCGAATAACGAGGGGCTCCTAAATGGAGCCCCTTTTATTTTGAGTGCGGTTGGAATGGGGCTTTGCCCCAAGCCCCACGACGGGGGTTGCTTGCCCAACCCCCTTTCGATTCCCAAGGGACACCAAGGGGAGCAAGCCCCCTTGGAACCCCCACGGTCACAACTCGCACAACACGCGGGAGAACACCGCGGATTGTGCTTCAGACACTCGTGACCTTGTTTGGTAGATGGAACGATTTGATTTGTAGTGGGCTGTTGTGCTCCTCGCTCCACCCATCCCCCAGTGGGTCCCTTGCGCTGCGGGCACAGCAGCCCACAGAGTCCTCTATTTATAAAAAGCAAAAACAAAAGAGAAAAAGAAAAGAGGAAGAGCGAAGAGCCTGCGCGCTTAGACGGAGGCTTCCCTGTGAATCAAGCATCCCTGCGTTCCTTCTGTCAGACGCGCAAGCCTCCGCTTCAGGTTGTAGCCTGTTTGAGGGGTAGCCGCGCTGTACTTGCGCGGATGCGCCGAGTTCGACCGTGAGGGGGTCCAAGGGGGCGCAGCCCCCTGGTGTCCCTTGGGAAGCCGAAGGGGGTTGGGCAAGCAACCCCCGCGGTGGGG
>SCUR01000308.1 GCA_004297235.1 Candidatus Manganitrophaceae bacterium
CAAGAAGGGATAACGGAATGAAAAAGAAAAAACATGAAGAGCATGAAAACATGGAGCGCTGGCTCGTCTCCTATGCCGATTTCATCACCTTGCTCTTTGCCTTTTTTGTGGTGATGTACTCGACCTCCTCCGTGCACGAAGGAAAATATCGCGCGGTGGCCGATTCGATCAATTCGGCGTTTCATCCGATCGTCGCCTTCTCCTCTTCGAATATCCGCCTGACTCCGAAGTCCTCCGGATCCGAAATGTTCAATATCGGCCTGAATCTTTACCGAAAGTTCGAGGAGGGGGTCAAGAAGCTGGATCATTCCGGGAGAATCAAGGTGATCCGGGAAGGCCGGGGCATGGTCATCCGGATCAGCGAGAGTCTCGCATTTGAAACCGGACAGGCGGAGATCCTCCCGGAATTTGCGAAGGCGCTCGATCAGATCGCCGAATGGATCGTGGACGCTCCGAACGATATTCAGATCGAAGGCCATACGGACAACATTCCGATCAATACGCCCCATTATTCTTCAAATTGGGAGCTCTCCGCCTCCCGGGCATCGCAGATCGTCCGTTATTTCATCGAGCATCACGCGATGAGTCCCGATCGCTTCTCGGTCGCCGGGTATGCCGAATTCCGACCGATCGCCACCAACGAGACATTGGAGGGACGGTCGAAGAATCGCCGGATCGAGATTGTCCTCTTAAATGAGCAGAAAGAGCAATCCGAGCAGCCCGTTTTTATTCCGCCTGTTGCGGATCCAACGCCATAACAGATCGCGATCCCTTCCGAAAGGATTGTATGCGTGACGAAGAAATCTTCCTCGGCCGTCAACCCATTTTGAATAAAAATGAGGAGATCACGGCCTATGAGCTCTCCATCCATTCGGGCGACGTCAATAAAATAGGAAGTCCCGATTCTCCCAAGGGGTCGGCCGGCGTGATCGCCGACGCGCTGACGCACTTCGGCTTCGAGGCGCTCTTGGGGCGGGGAAAGGGCTTTGTCAAAGTCAATGAGGAAGTGCTCCTCAGCGATGCGATCGAGATTCTTCCGAAGGATAAAGTGGTCCTGGAAATACTCCAGAGAGGAAAGATCAATCATGCGGTGGTTCAGAGATGCAGGGAGCTGAAAGAGAAGGGGTTCAGCTTGGCTCTGGACGATTTCATTTACGATGAGTCTTATCTCCTTTTGTTCTCGGCTCTCGACGTGGTCAAGATCGATATCAAAGAGACGAAAGAAGAAAAGTTGATGGGAGTGATCCGCCAAATTAAAAAATGGCCGGTTCAACTATTGGCTGAGAAGGTCGATCGGCAAGAGGATTTTCAAACGTGTCGTCAAATCGGGTTTGATCTTTTTCAAGGTTATTATTTCGCGCGACCTTCTATCTTATCTCGAAAGAGAATGGACCCCGCCATGGTCTCGCTGATGAAGCTGTCCGAAAAGGTGATGAAGGACGCCGACACGAACGAGATCGAGCAGATATTCAAGGAGGCTCCCAGCCTCAGCTACAACCTGCTTCGGCTGGTCAACTCCGTGTCCGTGGGAACGCGGCAAAAAATCAATGCCATCTCGCACGCCATTACCATGCTGGGACGGCAACAGCTCAAGCGCTGGGTCCAGCTTCTTCTTTTCAGCCAGGGCGGCAAAGGGGGGATGAACAACCCCCTGATGCAAACGGCCGCGCTGCGGGGGCGATTGATGGAACTCCTGGTCCAGTCGCGTCCCGACCTTTATCCAGAGAAGGGATATGCCGACCTGGCATTTATGACGGGGATCCTCTCCCTCATCGACGTTTTGCTCGGAATGCCGATGCAAGAAGTGATCGACCAGCTGAACCTGAGGGAGGATGTCCGCCAAGCCTTGCTGGCGCACGAAGGGCCCCTGGGGCTGCTTCTCTCCTTAAGCGAGCGGCAAGAGGAGGCCGACTTCAAGGGGGTGGAGCGCTTTCTGAAGCAATCGCAATTGAAGCTCAGCGATCTTCTGAGCGCTCAGCGCGGTGCGATCTCCTGGATCAATCGACTCGGCTCGGTCGCTTGACCGCTCGCCCCCGCCTCTCCGTCCTGTCATCTTTTTGACGCGGACCTGTCAAGACGCTCGCCCATCAAACCTGATCGAACGTTGCGCCTCCCCCTTCAGCTCCGCGAAAGAGGAAAGTTCTGCCTACCTGGATCGGCAAAAAGCGCCGATCCGACGGGGCCGCGGCCAATAACTCCCTCCCCAATCTGTTTTCCCGACCTGGCATATCCCTTGCTTATGATCCCGATCTAGGTGTGGTCTTCTTTTGCGGAGTTCTGAAGCGATGGATACGCTCTATCCGGTCCTCTCGGGGGCCTTGGCTCAAGAAAAGCGGCTGGAAGTCATCACGAATAATTTGGCGAACGTCAATACCGCCGGATTTAAAAAAGATCAACCCCTCTTCGAAGGGATCGGGCTGCCGTCCGGATTGAGCGCGGGGCCGAGCGGCTCGATCACCCCGAGCCCGACGTTCGAGAGGCTCCATCAGATTTTCACCGACTTTAGCCCCGGCCCGGTTCGGACGACCGGAGCGCCGCTCGATCTCGCGATCGACGGGGACGGTTTTTTTGCGGTGCAGACCCCGGGAGGAGTCCGATATACGCGCGGCGGAAGTTTCACGATCGATGCGCAGGGACAGATGACCACGTACGACGGGTTCCCGCTTCTTGGAACAGGCGGCCCGATCACCCTCCCGCCGGGAGACATCCAGGTCGATCCGGAGGGACGCCTCTCGGTGAAGGGGACCGAGGTCGGCGCGCAGCCGACCGAGATCGATACCGTGGCGCTCTATCGATTTTCCGATCCGTCCCAACTCAGAAAGGTGGGGCAGACCCTTTTCGAATCGGCCGGGGGGAATGCGGTCCCTTTCCCGGAAGGGCGCATCAATCAGGGGGCGCTCGAAGACGCCAATGTCAATCCGGTTGAAGAGATGGTGGCGATGATCACGGTGATGCGCCTCTATGAGTCGGCGCAAAAGGCCATCCAGACCGCCGATGAAGTCGCGGGCAAAGCCGCCAATGAAGTGGGAAGACTTTCGTAAAGGACAAAACACGTGAGGCGTTAGGCGTGTGGCCTAGAGAATGGAGCGGCCACCAGAAGCGTGAGGGGTAAGATCAAAAATTTAAATCTTTTACCCCTTACGCCTTACGTTCCCTTCTTTGTCGCCTCACGGCACTTATAGGAGTCTATTATGATGCGAGCATTATCCATCGCCGGGACCGGCTTAGGGTCCCAACAGCTTTCCGTCGAGGTCATCGCCAACAATCTGGCCAACGTTTCGACGGTCGGGTTTAAGAAAAGTCGAAGCGAATTCGAAGACCTGATGTATCAAACCCTCAAAGCCCCCGGCGCCACGACGACGACCGGAACGGTTCCGGTCGGGATCCAGATCGGATCGGGGGTCATCCCGGTCGCGATTCACCGGACGTTCGGACAGGGGGAGTTCCAGCAGACTCAAAATCCGCTCGATATGGCGATCGAGGGGGACGGCTTCTTTCAAATCAATCTTCCCGACGGTTCCACCGCCTACACCCGCGCCGGATCGTTCAGTATCAACAGCGAGGGGAGCATCGTGACCGCGGAAGGGTATCCGCTCCTTCCCAACCTGTCTATTCCGACCAATGCGCAGAGTATTACGGTCCTTCCCACCGGCGTGATTTCCGCCGTGGTGGCGGGGAATTCGGCCCCGCAACAGATCGGGACGATTGAGCTGGCCCGCTTCACCAATCCGGCCGGCCTCAACAGCATGGGGAAAAATCTATATCAGGTGACCGCCGGATCCGGTGAAGCGGTGACCGGGGCGCCGGGACAGGAAGGATTCGGAACCGTCTTGCAGGGGGCCCTTGAAGGGTCGAACGTCAACATCGCGGAAGAGATGGTGAACATGATCGTCGCCCAGCGGGCCTATGAGCTGAACTCGAAGGCGATCCAAACGACGGATGAGATGCTGGCCATGGTCAATAATCTCAAGCGGTAGGAGCGATGAAAAAAAATCTTCAGATTGCGGCGTTTCTGATCCTGATCGTCCTCTCGTCGATTCAGCGGGCGGAAGCGGTCGAGCCGGAGGGGGACCCGGCTCCAGAGAGTAAGGTCGGCGCGGCGATCCGGACTTATGTCGCGGGGCGTCTCTCTTCGAAGGAGAGCGATATTCGGGTCCGCCTCGTTCAACCGCCGGAGGGAGAAGCGGCTTCCGGGGAGAGGATCGAGGTGAAGGAGGGATCCCGCGGCGGATTGCTGGGCCGGGTGGTCTTCCTGGTCTCCTCGCGGCCGAACGGAAAACCGGCGGTCTATCAATGGGTGACGGCGGAGGTTGAACTGATCCGATCGGTCGCCGTCTCCGTTCGGTCGCTCCGCCGATCTGACGTGATCAAGGCGGGAGACCTGGAGATTCGGTCGATCGGAGTGGTTCGTCACGGGGAGCCCTATGTCGTCGATCCGGAACTCCTGATCGGTAAAAGAGTGGTCCGTTCCATCGGGTCGGGAGTCCCGATCTCGCTGGAGATGGTCGAAGCGGCGCCGCTGATCCGCGCGGGGGATCGGGTGACCCTGTTGGTGGAATCGGCGGGGCTTCGAATCGCGACGGTCGGACGGGCGAAAGAGGAGGGATTCCTCGGGAAATTGATGGCGATCGTGAATCTCGATTCCCACAAAATAATTTACGGGGAGGTGGTCGATGCCTCCACCGTGAGGGTCCTCCTCCGGGAGTAGGGATCACCGAACCGAATTTATTTAGAGGCGACGGCGATGCAAGAGAAAGTGAAAACAAAGGAATGGATTTCAACGGCGGCCGGGATCGGTCTTTTCCTTTCCCTCCTCGGCTGCAGCACGACGAATACGGTGAAGACGTCGGAGATTTCTCCCGCCTATCTTCAGCCCGCGGAGCTTCATCAATCGGAAGGCTCTCTCTGGACGGCGGACCAATCGAGAACGTTCTTCTTTCAAGATACGAAAGCAAGCCATATCGGCGATATCGTCACGGTTCGGGTCGTCGAGAATGCCAAAGGGACGAAGGATGCTCAGACGCAGTCGGGCCGCACCTCGACCCTCTCCGCCGGCACCAATGCCCTTTTGGGGCTTCCGGCCAGCCGAACGCAGCGGCTCGGAGCCGATGCCAACTTTTCGGACGCCTTCGACGGCTCGGGCTCGACCAGCCGAAGCGGGACGTTGACCGCCGATCTGACCGCCGTGGTGACGGCCGTTTTTCCCAACGGCAACCTGGCGATCGAGGGAAAGCGGGAGGTGCTGATCAACAGTGAGAAAGAGCTGATTTCTCTCTCGGGCATTATCCGTCCGGAGGATATCGGCGCCAAGAACACCATCCTTTCGACCTATATTTCAGACGCGAAGATCGAGTACAGCGGAAGCGGGGTGTTGAACGACAAGCAACGGCCGGGATGGCTGATGCGGATTCTCGATTGGGTTTGGCCTTTCTAAGCGTGGAATGCGGAGTGCGGAATGCGGAGTGAAAGAAACAACAAAGTATTTGGAACGCGGGGGCACTGGACTCCATCGGGCTCGATATTGATTGTCCTGATTCTTCTCCTGGCCATTCCGATCCGCGCCGGGGCGGTTCGGATCAAAGATATCGCCAACGTGGAGGGGGTTCGGGAGAATTCGCTCATCGGATATGGACTGGTGATCGGATTGAATGGAACCGGTGATAAGACGGGGACGACCTTCACTGTTCAGACGCTTTCGAGCATGTTGAAGAAAATGGGGATCGCCGTGGAACCGAGCGCCGTCAAGGTGAAAAACGTGGCGGCGGTGATGGTGACCGCCAAGCTTCCTCCGTTCGTCAAGGGGGGAAGCCGAATCGATGTGGTCGTCTCTTCCTTGGGAGATGCCACAAGTCTTCAGGGGGGAACGCTTCTCCTGACGCCGCTAAAGGGGCCGGATCAGCAGGTCTATGCGGTGGCCCAGGGACCGATTTCGATCGGCGGGTTTATCGGAGGAAAAGACGGGGACAGCGTGCAAAAGAATCACCCGACGGCCGGCCGGGTCGCCGAAGGGGCCATGGTTGAAAAGGAGGTGGGGTTTGCATTCATGAATAAAGAGCAATTCAATATCCTCCTCCGCCAACAAGATTTCACAACCGCCCTCCGGGTTTCTCAGGCGATCAATACGCAGCTGGGGTTGGAGTCGGTCGCGACCGCCGTCGATTCGGGAACCGTCCGCCTTCAGGTGCCCGATCTCTACAAGGGACGGCTGGTGGAGCTGTTGGCGTCGATCGAAGGGCTTGAGGTCGCGGTTGATCTTCCGGCAAAGGTCGTGGTGAATGAGCGAACGGGGACGATCGTCATGGGCGATCAGGTCAG
Organism: Candidatus Manganitrophaceae bacterium; assembly: GCA_004297235.1. Classification (GTDB taxonomy): domain Bacteria; phylum Nitrospirota; class Nitrospiria; order SBBL01; family Manganitrophaceae; genus Manganitrophus. Next base: position 6,316 of record SCUR01000308.1, read on the forward strand.
GATCTCCGATGTGGCGGTCTCCCACGGCAATCTCACCATCCGCGTGAAGACCGAGTTTCAAGTGTCGCAGCCTCCCTCTTTTGCTCCGGAGGGATCCCAGACGGTGATTGTCCCGCAACAACAGACGGAAGTCAAAGAAGAAGATGCAAAGATTCTGGTATTGAAGGGGGGAACGACGATCGGAGAGGTGGTTCGAGGTTTGAACGCAATCGGGGTGACGCCCCGCGACCTCATCGCCATTCTTCAGGCGATTAAAGCGGCGGGGGCCCTTCAAGCCGAACTGGAGATCTTGTAATGAGTGGAAGCCGGATACTGGGAATCGGGGCGCATGGAGCAGCGCTCAGTCCGCTCAAGGCGCCGGCGCAGGTCGAAGCCAAAGGGAAAACCGATCCGGAAGAGATCAAGAAGGCGGCTCGGGCTTTCGAGGCGTATTTCATCTCCTCCCTCTTAAAAGAGATGAGGAAAACCGTTCCATCCGAAACTTTCCTAGGGTCCGGACCGGGCAAAGAAATCTATGAGGGGTTGTTGGATGAAACCTTCGCGGCAAAAATGTCGGAGCAGGGGGGAATCGGTTTGGCAAAACTCCTCGTCAAAAAATTGGCGGATCAAGCCTCAAGTTTTAAGGAAATGGACCGATAAGTAAGGTAATGAACGGTTCATTGATCGGTCAATAAGGAGAGCAAAGATGAAGATACCCGGCGATGACTCGATCCACCTGCTGGAGACCATCCTTTTCGGGGTGAAGAAGACGGAGAAGGGAATTCCCGTCCGCTCTTCCGAAAAGCAAGGCGATGTTTCTCCAAGCGATCGTGTCGAAATTTCAGGAAGGGCGAAGGAATATCAGCAACTGAATCGGCAGGTGGCTTCGCTCCCGGAGACGCGGTCCGAAAAGGTGGCGGCCCTTCAACAGAAGATTGAGGCGGGCACCTACCAACCTCAAGGTGAAGAGATCGCCGAGAAGCTGGTCCGGTCGATGCTGCTGGATGCAATTCTATAACTTCGCGAGGGGATACCATGCAGAACGGTCAATTCGGAGTGGAGCAGAAGAAGCATGGTGTCGACCCTTCGGTCCCCCTGTCCGGTGAGTCCTTCATGACCCCCGACGCTTATTTGACGCCGCTCCTATCGACCTTGGAAGAGATGATCCGTGTTCAACAAGAGATCCTTTCCGTCCTTCAGCGTGAGAAGAAACTCATCATCGGCGGAGAGCGCGACGAGCTGCTCCGCTCTCTTCAGGAAAAGGAAACCCTGCTGGGCCGTCTTCACCGGTTAGAGCAGCGGCGCCAAGAGGAGATCGCGCCGCTGGGCCGGCAATGGGGGGGCGAAGATCCGTCGTTGACGTTGAAACAATTGATCCAACGAATCCCGGACCCTTTCCGAAGCAGATTGGCCTCCTGCCATGCCCGTCTCGAAGCCTTGACCGCCAGCATCCAGGAGCTTAATCAGATCAACGGCCTCCTGGTCGGCCGGATATTGGACCAGATCACGACCCTGGTCGACCTTTTGCGGTCCCTTTCATCGACCGTTCCGATCTACCAACCGAATGGAGCGCTTCAGCATCTTCCATCGAGTGGAAGAACCATCAGTCAAGGATAGGGAAGATGTCGAGTATCTTTGGAATCTTCAATATTGGGAAGCTGGCCCTTTTTGCCAATCAGCGCGCCCTCTCCGTCACCTCTCAAAACATTGCCAACATCAATACCCCGGGCTATTCCCGTCAGGATCCGATCCTTCAATCGACCGCGCCGCTCGACGGCACCCCGGGACAGATCGGAACCGGTGTTCAGATTACCGACATCCGGCGGGTGTTCAACCAATTTATCCAAGATCAACTGACGTCTCAACAGTCGAGTCTCGGTCGTCTGGATGTGGAGCAGGGGACCCTCTCCCGGGTGGAAGCGGTCTTTAATGATGGGCAGGGAACCGGCATCAATCAATCTCTGTCGGAATTTTTTTCCGCACTTCACGATCTGGCGAATAATCCGCAAGGGATGGCGGAGCGCAATTCCCTTCTGGAAAGAACGAGGATGCTGGCGTCTCAGTTTTCGACAGCGAATAACCAATTAGAGCAGGTACAAAAAGATCTCAATGCCGAAATTCAAGGGGTGATCGGGGAGATCAACACGCAAGCCGCTCAGATTGCCGACTTAAATAATCGGATCCAGCAGGCTGAGATTTCCGGACAGAACGCCAACGATCTCCGCGATCAACGGGACAGCCTCCTCAGCAGTCTGGCTGAAAAGATCGATATCAGCACCATTAAAGGCGACTTTGGACAGGTGACTGTCATGGCAGGCGGGAAGCCGCTGGTTGAGTCGAGAGCATATACCTTACGGGCCGTCGCGGATGCGGATAACTCCGGATTCGTGAATGTCGTGTTTGATTCCGGCAACGGGACCACCACCGACATTACCTCTTCGATTGGAAACGGGCGGCTCAAAGGGTTGATCGATCTTCGCGATAACCTCATTCCAGGCTACATCGATCAACTGGACCGGCTGGCGGCGGCGATTGTCAATGAAGTGAACCAACAGCATCAAGCCGGTTTTGGTCTCGACGGTTCCACCGGAAACGATTTCTTCTCTCCTCTGGCGCCGACGGTGACCGGATTCAGCGGTAATACCGGATCGGGGAGCGTGGCCGCGACGGTGAGTAATCCGGCCGTTCTCACGTTCGACCCCTATCGATTGACCTTTGCCGGAGGAAATTATACGCTCCAAAACCTCACCACCGGTGCTTCCACCACCGCCGCTTATATCAATCCGACCACCATTACATTTGAGGGGATTCAGATCGGCATGAGCGGCGTTCCGGCCAATGGAGATACATTCGATATCAGCGCGCATCAAGGGATGGCCGGCTCCATCGCCCTCTCGGGCATCGCGCCCAATCAAATCGCCGCTTCCGCAATCGCCGGCGGCGTGCCGGGAAACAACGGCAATGCCCTGCTCCTGGCTCAGTTACAGGAAAAAGCGGTGGCCGGGTTGGGGGGAGCGAGCTTTCATGATTTCTATGGCCAAGCGGTTGGCCAGATCGGGTCGCATTCCCAGTCTGTTCAGCGTTCTCTCAAGGCCGAAAAAGTGATTAATGAGAATCTCACTCAACAGCGGGGAGAGGTTTCCGGCGTTTCGCTCGATGAGGAAGCGGCCAATTTGATCAAGTTCCAGCGCGCATTCGAAGCATCCGCGCGCTTAATCTCGATCGCGGATGAACTTTTGCAAACGATTTTGGAGATAAAAAGATAAAACACGTGAAGCGTTAGGCGGAAGGCGTGAGGGGTAAAAGATTTTAGAATCCTTTTACTTGACCTTACGCCTAACGCCTCCCCCCTCCCGTTATTTGAGGCAACGTACATGCGTATTTCGGATCAAATGTTCTTCCAGTCGGTGATGGTCCAGCTGCAGCGGCAGACCGATTCACTCTTTCATCTTCAGGAGCAGGTTTCCTCCGGAAAAAGGATCAATCGTCCCTCGGATGATCCGATCGGACAGCCCTTGGTTCTCAATTATGGAAAGACGCTTGCGACGACCGAACAGTACTTGCGGAATATCGATCGCGGCGATTCGTTGATGACCCACAGCGAATCGATTTTACAAGATGCGTCCGATCAATTGCAGCGGGCTCACGAATTGGCGATTCAGATGGCCAATGCCACTTATTCCCCGACGGATCGAGCCAACACGGCCAGAGAAATCCGGGAGATCTTCGATCAGCTGATTGCGATGGGCAACCGTTCGGTCGAGGGGCGATATCTCTTCGCCGGAGATCAGACGACGACGATCCCGTTTGTCGACCACGGTTACTATACCGGAACGGCCGTGGCGCTGCCGGTGACGATCACCGCCGGGGTGAACGATCAACTGACCCTCTCCCTGGACGGCATCTCGTCCACGGTTACGATTCCTGCCGGAAATTACGCTTCGGGGAATGCTTTGGCCGTCGCGGTTCAAACGGCGATCAATGCAGATCCGACGCTGGCGGCGGCGGGGGGCTCGGTCACCGCGACATTCGATACCGACCATTTGGTTCTTACCTCGAACGCAACGGGGGGAACCTCCGCGGTCCTTCCGACCGGTGGAACCGCTCAAAACGTTTTGGGACTGGCGGCGGGGACGAACCGGCCGGTGGGAACCTATCTGGGAGATTCGAGAGAGGCTTCTCTTCTGATCGGCCCTAACACGCCGGTGATCGTCAGCCTGCCTGGAGATCGGCTCTTCAAGGGGGTCGGCGTGACGGGCGGCGTCGACATTTTCTCCTCAGTGGCGGGGCTGCAAGTCGCGTTGGAGACGAATGACATGGCCGGAATCCAAGCCGCTTTGACCAATATCGGCGCGGCGCAGGAGCAGGTGAATAACGAACGGGTGTTGTTGGGCGCCCGGCTCAATCGGATGGATGCGACCAAAACCGTGCTAAGTGATTTCAAGCTGTCGATCACCCAGTTTAAGTCCAACATAGAAAATGTCGATCTGACTGAAGTGATCTCGGAATTCTCGCTCCAGCAGACGGCTTTGGAAGCCACCCGGGCCACGGCGGCCAGGTTGGTGCAACATTCTCTTCTCGATTTTCTGAAGTGAAGAGGGCTTTAAAAAAGTTTTATGGAATGAATGATTAAGAAAGATCATGGATAGTCGGCTTGCCCCCGGATAGTCCGGTAGGGCAGGAGAATCCGTTTTGAAAGGGGTCGATCGCATGCTGGTCCTGACACGGAAGTCGGGAGAGGGAATCGTTATTGGGGATCAAATCCGGGTTGTCGTCATCGAGATTCATGGAGGGCAGGTCCGGCTCGGCATCGAGGCGCCCGCCGGCATTACGATTTATCGTGAAGAGGTCTTGGCCAAAATTAAGCTCGAGAATAAAAAAGCGGCCGATGTAGATCCGGGCCAATTGAAAAAAATCTTATCAAAGAAGGATCGCTCATCGGATCAAGATAAAGGACCTAAGAAGTGAATACCGTCATTCAAAGCGCAAAGCTCGGGCCGATCGCAATCGACACCGAACGGTTGATTACCTTTCCGGAAGGGATTCCCGGTTTCCCGGAGGTCAAACAATATGCCTTGGTGGAAAACGACAAAGGCCATCCCTTCTTCTGGCTTCAGGCGGTGGAAGATCCCGAATTGGCCTTCGTGGTGACCGATCCGCTGATTTTCAAGCCCGATTATCGTCCGGCCCTCTCACCTGAGGAGCTGAAAGAGCTTGAAATTGACCGATTAGACGCCGTGCTGGTCTTGACGATCTTAACGATCCCGCAGGACGACCCCCTCAAACTCACGGCGAACCTGATGGGCCCGTTGATCATCAACTCAAAGACCAGAAAAGGAAAACAGTTCGTTCTTCCCGATCAGAATTACAGCCATCGGGAACCCCTTCCCCTCGCGTCCATCTTGAGCGTTCCGGAGTCTGAAATCGCCGGCAAAAAATAAGGGTGTGGATACGGGAGAATTTTATGATTTCGTTTTCCGGCTCCTCCTTATTCTATTCGTCTCACCCGTTTTGTGTCATCGAAAGTTCCCCCTCTGTCAAAGAATTGACAGATCGTCTCTTTATCTGCACCTCCTGAGCTAAATTGAAAGAAATCACCGCGGCGGGATAGCGGCAAGGTTATTGCACGGGGTTATGGCAATAGATAATCGACATTCATTTCTAAGGCGGGACCCGTTCAATGATGGATCTCAATGGGAAAACAATCTTAGTCACCGGAGGGACCGGATCGTTCGGGAAGCGTTTTGTCCAGCGGGTCCTTTCGAAGCACCGGCCGGAAAAGCTGATTATCTTCAGTCGGGATGAATTCAAGCAATACGAAATGCAGCGAATGATGGATGACCCCCGCCTGCGTTTCTTTCTCGGGGATGTCCGGGACAAAGATCGGCTCTACCGCGCCTTCGAAGGAGTGGACTATGTCATTCATGCCGCCGCATTAAAGCAGGTTCCTTCTGCGGAGTATAATCCTTTCGAAGCGATTAAGACCAACGTCATCGGCGCCCAGAACATTATCGATGTCGCGATCGACATCGGAATTAAGCGGATCGTCGCCTTGAGCACCGATAAGGCCTGCAACCCCGTGAACCTCTACGGAGCGACGAAGCTCTGCTCGGATAAGCTCTTTATCGCGGGCAACTCTTATGCCGGTCGAAAGGCCACCCGGTTCAGCGTGGTTCGTTACGGCAATGTGGTCGGAAGCCGGGGAAGCGTGGTTCCTCACTTTTTGGAGATCAAAGAGGGGGATTGCGTCCCGATCACGGATGAGAGGATGACCCGCTTCTGGATCACGCTTGATCAAGGGGTCGATTTTGTATTAAAGGCGCTCGACAAAATGCATGGCGGCGAGATCTTTGTTCCGAAGATCCCGACGGCGACGATCCTCGATATCGCCAAAGCAATCGCTCCGAAAGGCAAAATCAAGGTGATCGGCATCCGCCCCGGCGAGAAGCTTCACGAGCTGTTGATCTCGTCCGAAGATGGACGGCGGACCATCGAGTATCCGGAGCATTTTGTGATTCAGCCCGACTTTCCCTGGTGGTCGGACGAAAAACGAAAGAACGGCGGGGAGCCGGTGAGAGAGGGGTTCGTCTACTCCAGCGATGAGAATCCCTGGCGGCTGACCCCGGCGGAAATTGAGAAGATGGTGAAGGGAACGCTCGGGAGATGAAAACGATTCCCTATGGGCGACAGACCATCGGGGAGGAAGACATTCAGGCGGTCGTCGATGTGCTTCGCTCCGATTGGCTGACCCAAGGGCCGACGATCGAAGCCTTCGAAGAGGCGCTCGCCGCTTATTGCGGCGCGCGTTATGCCGTCGTTTGCGCGTCGGGAACCGCCGCGCTTCATCTGGCCTATCAGGTCGCCGGCGTGGGAGCCGGGGATCTCATCCTGACCTCTCCGAATACCTTTGCCGCCACCGCCAACGCGGCCCTCTACCTCGGTGCAAAGCCGGTCTTCTCCGATATCGATCCGGCCACCTATAATCTGAATCCTGCTCAGATCGAGCAGACCCTCTCGACCCTTCGGTCCGACGGCTCCCGTTTCAAAGCGATTGTCCCGGTTCATTTTGCGGGGACTCCCTGTGAGATGGAGTCGATCTCAAAAATCGCCGATCGACACCGGCTCATCGTGATTGAAGATGCCTGCCACGCCCTCGGCGCCTCTTATGCCGGGAAAAAAGTCGGCGGTCTCTCCGACATGACCGTGTTCAGTTTTCACCCGGTGAAGACGATCACCACCGGGGAGGGGGGAGCGATCCTCACCAATCAAGAGGAATATTATCAGCGGCTGAAGCGGCTCCGATCGCACGGAATCGAGCGGACCCATTTTAGGGAGGAATCCCACGGGGCGTGGTACCACGAGATTCAGGAGCTCGGATGTAATTATCGGATGACCGACCTTCAGGCGGCGCTCGGACGCTCGCAGCTAAAAAAAGTCGATCGGTTCGTGGCGAGAAGAAGAGAAATTGCGGCGCTCTATCAGGCGGCCTTCAAAGGGAACGCCTCTTTCGATCTGCCGGTGGAGAGATCCGCGGACGTTTCCTCGTATCATCTCTATCCCATTCGTCTGAAAGATCCCTTCAAAGCGAAAAAGAAGGAAATTTTCAGCCGTCTACGCGCGGAGGGCCTGGGAGTTCAGGTCCATTATCTTCCGGTCTATTGGCATCCGATCTATCAGAAGCTCGGTTACCGAAAGGGACTCTGTCCGGCCGCCGAGGATTTTTATCAAAGAGAGATCAGTCTTCCCCTCTTTCCCGCGATGAGCCAGGAAGAGGTGGCGTATGTCATCGAAACGGTCCATCGGGTCTTTCGAGAATATGCATAGTATGCCCTCAGTCCCTTCATCTACCGGCGGGGAGATCCAGATGAAGTGGATCCTTGGATCTGCGAATTTCGGTTTGTCCTACGGCATCGCGAATGGAAAGAAGTTGAGCCGCGCACAGGTTTTTGACATTCTCCAAACGGCCCAGTCTCAAAGGGTGTGGGGAATCGATACCGCCCAGGCCTACGGCGATGCTGAAACGGTGATCGGAGAATACTTCAAAGAGCAGAGCAAGAGATTTCGGATCATCACCAAACTCTCCTCGAAAGTCTATCAAGATTCAAAAGAGGTGGAGAAAGAGATTACCGATTCCCTCCGTGCAATGAACATCGATTCGATCGATGTTCTCCTCCTCCACTCTTACGAAACGTATCGACAGTCCGGAAAGGTGATCCTTCCGGTCCTTCAAGCGCTCTGGAAGGAAAAGGTCATCGGGCGATACGGCCTCTCCGTTTATCATCCGGAAGAGGCGATCGAAGCCGCAGGCGATTTCAAAGAAGCGCTGACGATCGAGTTCCCAATCAACCTTTTTGACCGGCGTTTTCTGAAGGGGTGCCTCCTCGAACGGCTGAATTCGGAGGGGACCTTTTTGCTGGCGCGGTCCGTATTTCTACAAGGACTCTTCTTTATGAAGGGGCCGGCCCTCCAGGGGGACCTGAGAAAGGTGAAGAAAAAAGTGGAGGCCATCGCCGAACTTGCCGAGAAGGCAAATTTAAGGCCGGAGTGGCTCCCTCTGACGTTTGTTGCCACCCAACCCTGGGTCGATGGGGTCGTGATCGGGGTCGATTCCGCGGACCATCTGAGGGTGAATCTTCAGGCCCTCACCAAAGAGAATCTCGCTCGATATCGTGAAATCGAGGATCAACTCGCCGACCTGGAGGTCGAGGACGAAGCGATCCTTCTCCCTTACCGGTGGGAACGATGAAGATCTTATTTCCGGATACGGCTTCCCTCGTTTCGATGGAGGGCGTGAATCTGAAGCAGGGAACGGTTGCGAAGGAAGAGAGGCCGGTCCTCTTTCCTCAGTATCCCTGGGAGGGGATTCACACCTATCTCTATGGCTCGGTCTTGGAGAAAAACGGGCAGCTGCGGATGTGGTACCAGTCGTATCTCGATGGGGATGATTTCTTCGTGAACTACGCGCAATCCCGCGACGGAAAGTTATGGGAGAAGCCCCTGTTAAACAAGTGGCGGATTGATGAGAAGCGGTTTTATCCGACCCTCGAATCGGAGGAAGAGCGGGCAGCAAAGGCGATCGCGTTTAGAAACGGGAGCCCGGGCTACTGGAAGACGAACATCGTTTCGACCTATCACATTCCGAGCGTGATCTACGATTCAAACGATTCGACCTATCCCTATAAATTATTCGGTTTTGCCAATGACGGCTACCGGGTTGCCTTTTCAAAAGACGGCATTCGGTTCAAGGAGTACGAGGGAAATCCTGTCCTCCCGCTGATGCGATTTCCCAATCCGAAGACAAAGAAAACTTGGGTCAGCGATGTCTCCCCCGTCTTTAAGGACGATCTGAAAAAGAAGTTCATCGCCTTTGCCAAAACCTACGTCATCGACGAAGAGGGAAGAACGCGGCGATCGGTCGGCTATTCCGAGAGCGACGACTTTGTCCGGTGGTCGCAGCCGGAAACGATCTGGACCCCCTCCGAAGCGGACGATCGGTTGGCCGTCG
>SCUR01000309.1 GCA_004297235.1 Candidatus Manganitrophaceae bacterium
CAAGGCAGGGGCGACGTGAGCCCACATAAAGAGACCGATGATCATCCAGAGCGAGTGTGTCCTGAATAAATTTGGCATCATTGCCTCCTGGGTTTCCGGTTTTTCGGATGTAAGGATGTATTTATTTTGAATTTTTCTCTTTTTACCTCTTGACAAAGAGGTAACTCAAAACTATAATTAATCGTTTATCTGGCTGGTTTGGCCTCTTTCCTTCCTTTTTTCAGGGCTTAATTCGATTTGAAATTAATGAAATACGGGAGCTTATAGCACAGTTTCTTTTGGGTTGTAAACAGTATAAGCTGGCGTAGCTCAGTCGGTAGAGCAGCTGACTTGTAATCAGCAGGTCGGGGGTTCAATTCCCTTCGCCAGCTCCATAAAAAGCGGCGCGTCTCTATTATAGCAGAGATTGGAAACCTGAAAAGAGGCTGGATCTCAGCTGGGGGAGGTTCCCGAGTGGACAAAGGGAACAGACTGTAAATCTGTCGCCTTAGGGCTTCGGAGGTTCGAATCCTCCCCTCCCCACCACGTAGGGTAGAAGTGAAGAGATCCTCAACCGGCCGGAAAAAGGGTTTATGCGGGAATAGCTCAGCGGTAGAGCGCTAGCCTTCCAAGCTAGGGGTCGCGGGTTCAAATCCCGTTTCCCGCTCCAGATTGTTCATGAAGCAGATTGATCGATTATTTGAGACGAGGATAAGGATAGATAAAGAAGAGCGAACCTTTTTGTTTTCCTGCCGTACTTACTAGCAGAATCCGTTTTGGCCCTTGTAGCTCAGTTGGCAGAGCACATCCTTGGTAAGGATGAGGTCACCGGTTCGATCCCGGTCGAGGGCTCCAGCAGTGATAAAAGTCGGATGATGCTTTTCAGTTCATCGAGGTAAGCGACCAGGCGAATCTGTAAAGAATATTTCCGGAATGGAATTTTTGGAGGGATAGATGGCGAAGGCGAAATTTGAGCGGACGAAGCCGCATGTGAACATTGGGACGATTGGGCATGTGGATCATGGGAAGACGACATTGACCTCGGCGATCACGAAGGTATTGGCGGACAAGAAATACGCGGAGTACCTGGCCTACGATCAGATCGACAAAGCGCCGGAGGAGAAGGAGCGGGGCATCACGATTGCCATTGCGCACGTGGAGTATCAGACCGACAAGCGCCACTACGCGCACGTGGATTGTCCGGGGCACGCCGACTACGTCAAGAACATGATCACCGGCGCGGCGCAGATGGACGGAGCGATCCTGGTGGTCTCGGCCGCCGACGGCCCCATGCCGCAGACCCGCGAGCACATCCTGCTGGCGCGTCAAGTGGGAGTTCCCTACATCGTTGTGTTTTTAAACAAAGCCGACATGGTCGACGACAAAGAGCTGCTCGATTTAGTGGAGTTGGAAGTCAGAGAGCTGTTGAGCAAATATGAGTTCCCCGGCGATGACATCCCCGTCGTCATCGGCTCCGCGCTCAAAGCCTTGGAAGGGGACAAAGGGGAGATGGGCGAGCAAGCCATCATGAAGCTGATGGACGCCATTGACTCCTACATTCCCACCCCCACCCGCGAGATCGACAAGCCCTTCATCATGCCGATCGAAGACGTCTTCTCCATCTCCGGGCGCGGCACCGTGGTGACCGGGAGAGTCGAGAAAGGGGTGGTGAAAGTCAGCGATGAAATCGAGATCGTCGGCATCAAAGCCACCCAGAAAACGGTTGTCACCGGAGTGGAGATGTTCCGCAAGATCCTCGATCAGGGGCAAGCCGGAGACAACGTCGGAGTGCTCTTGAGAGGCACCAAGAAAGAAGACGTGGAGCGCGGCATGGTGTTGGCGAAGCCGGGGAGCATCACCCCGCACACCGTATTCAAAGCCGAAGCGTACATCCTCACCAAAGAGGAAGGGGGGCGACACACCCCGTTCTTCAACGGCTATCGGCCGCAGTTCTACTTGAGAACCACCGATGTCACCGGGGTTGTGAAGCTGCCGGAGGGGGTGGAGATGATCATGCCGGGGGACAACGTGACGATGGAAGTGGAGCTGATCATGCCGATCGCGATGCAGGAGGGGCTGCGCTTCGCCATCCGGGAAGGCGGCCGCACCGTCGGCGCCGGCGTCATTACCAAAATTATTAAGTAGAGGGTTCAATCGTACAGTAAAGCGAGCGACTGGCTCTGCCAGCGCGAGCGCCGGGCGTGGGGCATCGGAGCATCCTGCGAAGCAGGAGCGCACGGGCCCCACATAGAAATAAAGGAAAAAGCGTGAATCAGAAAATTCGAATTCGGTTAAAGGCGTACGATTATCGTGTTCTAGATCAATCGGTCGGTGAGATTGTTGAGACGGTAAAGCGAACCGGTGCCAAAGTGGCCGGTCCCATTCCTTTGCCGACCAAGATCAATAAATACACGGTGCTCCGCTCGCCGCACGTTGATAAGAAGTCCAGGGAGCAGTTTGAAATCCGAACGCACAAGCGCCTCATCGATATTTTAGAGCCGACGCCGGAGACGGTCGATGCGCTGATGAAATTGAACCTGTCGGCGGGTGTGAACGTGGAGATCAAGCTCTAATAGGGTCGGCTCGATACGGAATAGGTGAGAGAAATGGTAGACGGATTGATTGGATACAAACTGGGAATGACGCAGGTTTACTCGGACGAGGGAAAACTTGTTCCGGTAACGGTCATCGAGGTTGGCCCTTGTAAGGTCGTTCAGATGAAGACCGTTGAAAGAGAGGGCTATCCGGCGGCGCAGCTCTCCTTCGATGAGGTGAAGGAACACCGGGTGACCCGTCCCGCGCGAGGACACTTCAAGCGGGCGAATGTCGCTCCGGCCCGGGTGCTCAGGGAGTTTCGCGGAGACCTCAGCGGGATCAGCGTCGGACAGGTCATTACGGCGGAGATTTTCCAAAAGGGAGAATTCGTGACGGTGACCGGCACCTCCAAGGGAAAGGGATTTCAGGGGGTGGTCAAGCGATTCCACTATGCGGGCGGCCCTGCCACGCACGGATCGATGTTCCACCGCCGTCCCGGCTCGATCGGGGCGAGCTCTTTCCCTTCCCGCGTTTGGAAGAACAAGGGGATGCCGGGGCATATGGGGAGCGAGAAGGTGACCGCGGAGGGGCTGGAAGTCGTTGAGGTCCGTCCCGAAGAAAATCTCGTTTTCGTAAAGGGGTCGATTCCCGGGAGCACGAAGGGGCTGGTGCTGATCCATAAAGCGAAGCGAGGGAAAGTCAAAAAGCAGGCGGAGCCGGCTAAGAAGAAATAGACCAATTTGAGGGGACCATGCCTGAAGTAGAAGTGAAAAATATCCAGAATGAAAAAACGGGGACGATGACCCTGGACGAGCCGATCTTCGGTGCGGTGGTTTCGAAGGGCCTGCTCCATGAGATTGTCCTCATGCAACAGGCTTCGATGCGACAGGGAACGGCCTCCACGAAGACGAAAGGATTTGTGAGCGGCGGCGGAAAGAAACCGTGGAAGCAGAAGGGAACCGGACGGGCGCGCGCAGGATCGAATCGATCTCCGATTTGGAGGGGCGGCGGCACCACATTTGGTCCGCTTCCCCGCTCATATCAATACGACATTCCCAAAAAGAAATCGCGAAAGGCGCTCTTTTCGGCTCTCTCTTCGAAAGTGAAGGAGGGAAAGCTGGTGATCCTGGAGGATCTGGAGATCTCCGAGCCGAAGACGAAGGCGATGGCGAATTTGCTCGCGCGGCTTGGTTTGCAGGGGAAGATCCTCCTGGTGGTCTCTCAAATTCTGGAGAACCTCGATCGGGCGGCCCGGAATCTTCCTCAGGTCAAAATGTTGGAAGTCCGGCAATTGAATGTTTATGATCTCCTGCTGGCGGATACGGTCGTTATTACGCGCCGGGATGTCGCCAGGCTGGTAGAAGTGTGGGGAAACCATGAATCGGCATGATATTATTCTCCGTCCTGTCTTAACGGAAAAGAGCACGCAGCTTCGCGAGGCCCAAAACAAATACTCGTTTATGGTCCAACCGAAGGCGAATAAGAATGAAGTGAAGCGGGCGGTGGAAGAGACCTTGAACGTCAAGGTCGAGAACGTCCGCATTGTGAATGTCCTTGGGAAAGAGAAGCGGCTGGGCCGGTTCTCCGGAAAGCGTCCCGATTGGAAAAAAGCGATTGTCACCTTGAAAGAGGGCGAGAAGCTGACGCTGTTTGAAGGATAAGAGCAGGCTGGGTGATCGTGAATCGCCCTTACGCTGAGAGGTAATGAATCATGGCAGTAAAAACATATAAGCCGACATCACCGGGTCGCCGTTCCGCAATGGGGTTGACCTTTGACGAGATTACCAAGACCGAGCCGGAGAAGAGCCTGGTGAAATCGCTTCCTCCTTCGGGCGGAAGAAATCATCGCGGCAAGATCACCGTCCGCCATCGCGGCGGCGGGCACAAGCGGGCGTACCGGATGATCGATTTCAAACGGGATAAGTTCGGCATCCCCGCCAAAGTCACCGCGATCGAATACGATCCGAACCGGTCGGCTCGAATCGCGCTGCTTACCTATGCCGACGGCGAAAAGAGATATATGATCGCCCCCGATACGCTGAAAGTGGGGGATCAGGTCATGTCGGGACCGACCGCCGAGATCCGGACCGGAAATGCGCTGCCGTTGGCCAACATCCCCGTCGGAAGCATGATTCATAATATCGAATTGAAGAAGGGGAAGGGGGGGCAGCTTGCCCGAAGCGCCGGCGTGTCGGCGCAGCTGATGGCCAAAGAAAACGAGTGGGTGCAGATCCGCTTGGGATCGGGAGAGGTTCGTCTCGTTCATTCCGAATGTATGGCGACCATCGGCCAGGTCGGAAACATCGATCATGAAAATTACTCTCTGGGCAAAGCGGGAAGAAGCCGATGGATGGGATGGCGTCCGACCGTCCGAGGGGTGGCGATGAATCCGGTCGATCACCCGCACGGCGGAGGAGAAGGAAAATCGGGCCAAGGAAATCCGCATCCGGTCTCTCCGTGGGGTCAGCTGACGAAAGGCTATAAGACGCGTCGAAGAAAAGACACCGACGCGTTTATTATTAAGCGAAGAAAATAATTGAGTGAGGCGAGGAGCAGGCGTTGCCTATCCGAGCCGTGGATGAAATCAAAGCGAGCAGCCGGCTTTGCCGGTGCGAGCGCGGAGTGTGGGAGCATCGGAGGACCTATCTTTTCGGTTTCCGGACGGGCCCTCACCTACGATAGACAGAAGGTTCGCGATGCCGAGATCAGTTAAAAAAGGGCCGTTCGTTGATACGCATCTGGCGGAAAAGATCGCCAAGATGAACGAGTCGAATGACAGGAAGATCCTCAAGACGTGGTCGCGGCGATCGACCATCACCCCGGAGATGATCGGACATACGCTTGCCGTTCATAACGGCAAGAAGTTTATTCCGGTCTACATCACGGAAAACATGGTGGGCCATAAGCTGGGAGAATTCGCGGCCACCCGGTTCTTCAAGGGGCACGGTGCGGCGAAGACGGAAAAAGCGACGGCGCTCAAATAGGTCATTATCCATCGCCGGGATCATCCCGGCGGTCTGGTCGGTTTAGGAGTGGAGTTTAAATGGAAGCGAAAGCCGTTTTGCGGTTTGTCCGAGTGGCGCCCCGAAAGGCGAGGTTGGTGGTCGATCTGATCCGAGGCAAGAACGCCGCGGAAGCGCTCACGATTCTTAAGTTTACACCGAGGCATGCCGCCAAGGTCGTCGAGAAGGTCTTAAAGTCGGCCGTCGCCAACGCCGCTCAAAAAGAAATGGGGGATGTCGATGCGCTTTGGATCTCCAAGGTGCTCGTCGACGGCGGTCCGGTGATGAAGCGGATGCAGCCGAGGGCGATGGGACGGGCCAATATCATCCGGAAGCGGACGAGCCACATTACCTTGATCTTGTCCGTGGCGGAGATCGCGCCCAAGAAGCCGAAGGCCCCCAAGGCGGAAGCTGTTGTAGAGAAAGAAGCGGCGACGGAGTCGAAGAAGCCGAAAACGGCGCGCAAGCCGAGCGCTCGATCGGGCGCCAGCGCGGAGAAAAAAGAGAGTAAACCCAGAAAGCCGAAAGCCCCCAAGGCGGAGGCCGGTTCGAAAAAGAAGGCGGAGGCTCCATCCTCCGCTGCCGAGAAGGAGCAATAATGGGGCAGAAAGTCCATCCAATCGGATTCCGATTAGGTTATATCAAGACATGGAGCTCGCGCTGGTATGCCGAAAAGGATTATGCCAAGCTGCTTCATGAAGATCTGAAGGTCCGTAAAATCGTCAAGAAGAAGCTCTATCACGCGGGCGTTGCGAAGGTCGAGATCGAGCGTTCCGGAAATCAAATTAAGATTACGATCCATACCGCCCGGCCCGGGATCATCATCGGAAGAAAAGGGGCCGAGGTCGACAAGCTGAAGGTCGAGCTCGAGGCGATGACCAAAAAGCAGGTCTACATCAACATCAAAGAGATCAAAAAGCCGGAGCTCGATGCCCAACTCGTGGCGGAAAACATCGCGATGCAGTTGGAAAAACGGGTGGCTTACCGCCGCGCCATGAAGAAAGCGGTCGCCTCCTCGCTTCGACTCGGCGCCCAGGGGATCAAGGTTTACTGCGCCGGACGGTTGGCGGGAGCCGAGATTGCGCGGACCGAGTGGTATCGGGAAGGACGGGTTCCGTTGCACACCCTCCGGGCCGATATCGATTTCGGTTTGGCGGAAGCGGCGACGACCATGGGCCAGATCGGCGTGAAGGTCTGGATCTATCGCGGAGAGATTCTTCCGGAGACGCAGAAAGAGCGAGAGCTGTCTGCTGCAAGAGGTGAGAGGAGATAATGCTGTCCCCTAAGAAAGTAAAATACCGAAAGCGGATGAAAGGTCGGATGGCCGGCAAGGCGTATCGCGGGTCCGATCTGAGCTTTGGCGAGTTCGGTCTCAAAGCGATGGAGCCGGGCTGGATTACGGCCAGACAGATTGAGGCGGCTCGTATCGCGATGACCCGTTTCGTGAAGCGGGGTGGGAAAATTTGGATTCGAATTTTCCCGGACAAGCCGATCACCAAGAAGCCCGCTGAAACGCGTATGGGCAAGGGAAAGGGAGCCCCCGAATATTGGGTGGCGGTGGTCAAGCCGGGGCGGATCATCTACGAGATGGACGGCGTGACCCCCGAGGTGGCGAAAGAGGCCTTCCGGTTGGCTGCTTACAAACTTCCGATTGCGACCCAGTTCGTGTCGCGGGGGGAGGAATAAGAAATGGCGGATTCCAAGAACTTTGAAGATTTAACGGTGGAAGAGCTTTCCGATAAAGAGAAGGAACTGAGAAAGGAGCTCTTCAATCTGCGGTTTCAGGCGGTTTCGGGACATGTCGAGAATCCCAATCGGGTCAAGCAGATTAAGCGGGATATCGCACGGATTCTGACCTTTTCTCAAATGAAACGGAAAGAGGCGGCCGCGAAAGAAGCCGCTTCCAAATAACGACAGGGAAAACATGTTGAATAAGAGAAAAGAATACGTGGGCCAGGTCATCAGCGACAAGATGGACAAGACCGTCGTCGTGGCGATCGACCGGATGGTGCAGGATCCTCGTTACAAGAAGTTTTTAAAAAGAACCAGCAAACTCAAAGCGCACGATGAAAAGAACGAGGCCCATGTCGGCGACCGGGTGAAGCTGATCGAAACGCGCCCGATCAGTCGGGAAAAGCGGTGGGTCGTCATCGAGGTGCTGGAGCGGGCAAAAGAAGTTTAGGGAATTCATCGGTTCAATTTTAACGGAAGCGGGTGCTTAGCCATGGTACAAATTTACACAATGCTCGATGTCGCTGATAACTCCGGGGCCAAGAAGGTGATGTGTTTCCACGTCAAAGGGGGCTCGAAGAAACGTTATGCGCGCCTGGGCGATATTATCGTTGCCACCGTGAAGGAGGCGATCCCTCAAGGAAGCGTGAAAAAGGGGGATGTGGTCCGGGCGGTCGTGGTTCGGACGACGAAAGAGGAGCGCCGGGACGACGGCTCCTACATCAAATTCGACCGGAACGCGGCGGTCTTGATCAACGCTCAGGGAGAACCGATCGGAACGCGTATCTTCGGCCCGGTCGCGAGAGAGCTTCGCTGGAAAAAATTTACAAAAATTATTTCGCTGGCGCCTGAGGTCTTATAAGGATCTGTGATGATGAAAGAAGCGACGTTGCTGAGGACCAAAATTAAAAAAGGCGATCTGGTTCGTGTGATCGCGGGCAAGGAAAAAGGAAAAGAAGGAAAGGTCTTGCAGGTTCTGCCGGACAAGGGCGCGGTCGTGATCGAGAAGCTGAACCTTCTGAAGAAGCACACCCGCCCGAACCAAACGAACCCCAAGGGGGGAATCATCGAACGGGAGGGAAAGATCGCCCTCTCGAACGTCATGATCGTTTGCGCAAATTGCAATAAGGCGAGCCGCATTGGAAGCAAGGCCCTGTCCGACGGCAAAAAGATGAGGGTCTGCAAAGCCTGCGGTGAGGCGCTGGACAAAGGAGCGTAGCTTCTTCTTTAACCGACGGGGTCGGGCCGAGAGCGAATCACGCAGCAATCAAATATGAAGAACGGATAAGAGACCATGAAAACTACGAAGATTGCGACAGTCAAAGAGCGATATCACCAGGAAGTGGTTCCTGCGATGATGAAGGAGTTTGGGTATAAGAACGTGATGCAGGTTCCCAAGATCGAAAAGATCGTCGTGAATGTCGGAATGGGAGAGGCGATCTCCAACGTCAAGTTGCTCGACGCGGCGGTGAAGGAGATCGGCCAGATCACCGGACAAAAGCCGGTGGTGACCAAGGCGAAAAAGTCGATCGCAGGGTTCAAACTCCGGGAGGGGATGCCGATCGGCGCGAAGGTGACCCTCCGGCGCGAGAGAATGTACGAATTTTTGGATCGTCTCCTCTATGCGGCCCTTCCCCGAATTCGCGACTTCCGAGGAATTTCCTTCAAGGCATTCGACGGACAAGGGAACTACACCCTGGGGGTCAAGGAACAGCTGATCTTCCCGGAAATCAATTATGATGAGGTGGCCGCCATTCATGGGATGGACATCACCATCGTGACCACCGCGACCAACGATACCGAAGGAAGGGCGTTATTGAGAATTTTCGGCTTCCCCTTCCGTAAGCCGAGTGAACCGAAGTAATTCGATTAAAGCGAGCGGCCGGTTTTTCCGGCGCGAGCGCGGGGCATCGGGGATCGTCAGGTTTCCCGAGCCCGAAGAGTAAATAAAGGCGAGGAGCAGGCTTTGCCTGTCCGAGCCGCGGGGTGGGGGGGCATCGGAGGACGTTTCTCTTCAGCTGCCGGACGGGCCCCCACATAAAGATAGAGGGAGACATTGGCTAAAAAATCTTTAATTGCAAAAGCCCAAAGGACACCCAAGTTTCAGGTGAGAGGATACCATCGCTGTGCCGTCTGCGGTCGGGTGCGCGGTTACATCAGAAAGTTCAACATGTGCCGGATCTGTTTTCGCCTGCTGAGTTTAAAGGGAGAGATTCCTGGGGTGATCAAATCGAGTTGGTAGGTCGGAGGCATTCTTCGTCAATGAAGACCGACGGAGAAAGAACCGATCAAGAGCGTAATTGGAGTCGAGAATGACAGATCCTATTGCAGATATGCTGACCAGAATCAGAAACGCGAAGATGCGCAAACACGAGGTGGTCGATATGCCTCTTTCCAAGCTCAAGGTGGAGCTTGCGCGCATCTTGAAGGAAGAAGGGTTCATCCGGAATTATCGCGTGGTCGGCGAATCGGTGAAAAAGAATTTGAGGGTTTATCTCAAATATATCGATAATGAAGAGCCGGTGATCAGCGATCTTCAACGCGTGAGCAAGCCCGGCCGGCGGGTGTACGTCGGAAAGGATCAGATTCCCTCGGTCAAAGGGGGAATCGGGGTGGCCATTCTCTCCACTTCGAAGGGCCTCATGACCGATCAAAAATCGCGTGAGGAGAAGGTCGGGGGAGAGGTTCTCTGCTACATCTGGTAAATTCCGGGAATAAATAAAGGCGAGGATCAGGCTGAGCCTGTCCGAGCCGCGGGGGTGTGCACCCCCTCAAGCAGGCTTGACGGGGACCCTGGGATATAGAGGGCTGGGCATCCGGCTTTGCCGGTGACCAGCCGGGGTGTGGGGGCATCGGAGGATTCCTCTGCGAAGCAGGAACCGCACGGGCCCCTCACATAAAATAGAAGGTTGAGATTATGTCGCGAGTCGGTTTAAAGAAAATTGTGATCCCCAACGGGGTCAACGTCAAGGTGAATCCGGATGCGGTCCACGTCAAAGGTCCGAAGGGGGAAAGCCAACGGCCGCTTCGACCGGAAGTGAAGGTCGCGGTGGAAGGCAGCGAGGTGGTTGTCTCCCGCTCCTCCGACGATCGATTCGTCCGATCTCTTCACGGGCTGACCCGAAATGAGATCCAAAATATGATCCAGGGGGTCACCCAGGGTTTTGAGAAGATCCTCGAGATCAACGGGGTCGGTTACCGGGCCACCGTTCAGGGGAGAGTGTTGGTATTAAACCTCGGATACTCTCATCCGATCAATTTCGAGCTTCCAAAGGGGATTGACGCAAGCGTTGAAAAGCAGACCACCGTCACCATTAAAGGGATCGATCGGTATTTGGTGGGACAGGTGGCGGCCAATATCCGTGCGTTGAGAGAGCCCGAGCCCTACAAGGGAAAAGGGATCAAGTACCGCGACGAGCGGATCATCCGTAAAGAAGGAAAAACAGGGAAATAACGGCGGGGATGTGACGGCCCCGGAGGAGGGAGCGGCGCTGGTCGCGCTCTTTGCCGCACGGGCCTGCATCATAATTGTAAAGCGACTTGGGGTTTGCGATGGCGTTATCGTCGAAAGAGAAAGTTCTCGCGAGAGAGAGAAGACATATACGGGTACGGAATAAAATCATGGGGACGCCCGAGCGGCCGCGCCTCTCCGTCTATCGGAGCCTGGACCATATCTACGCCCAGATCATTGACGACCTCTCCGGCCAGACCCTGGTGGCGGCGTCGTCCCTGACCAAGGCGGCCAAGGGGAAGCGGGGGAAAACGTCCGGCGGGAATATCGAAGGGGCGAAGGCGGTCGGCGCAAAGTTGGCCGCCCTTGCAAAAGAGAAGAATATCAGCAAGGTGGTTTTCGATCGGGGCGGGTATCTCTACCACGGAAGAGTGAAAGCCCTTGCAGACGCGGCCAGAGAAGGCGGACTTGTTTTCTAAATAACGCGAGGCGTAAAGCGTAAGGGGTCAAGGCAAAGGATTCAACTTTTACCCCTCACGCCTCACGAGAATTATTCCGGCTTTGCCGGATAAGGGAGGCAGTACTTGGCAAAGATCAATGCAGACGAACTGACATTAAAAGATAAGGTGGTATTCATCAACCGCGTGGCAAAGGTGGTGAAGGGGGGTAAGCGATTCTCCTTCTCCGCCGTCGTGGTGGTGGGAGATGGCCAGGGGCATGTCGGGGTCGGCAAAGGAAAAGCGGCGGAGGTGCCGGAAGCGATCCGGAAGGCGATCGAGAACGGAAAAAAGAATCTGGTGCACGTTCCGTTGAAGGATACGACGATCCCTTTTGAAATTACCGGACACTTCGGGGCCGAGAATGTGATGCTCAAGCCGGCGACGGACGGGACCGGGATCATCGCGGGCGGGCCGGTCCGGGCCGTCATGGAGATGGTCGGAATCTCGAATATCCTTTGCAAGTCGCTCGGCAGCGGAAATCCGCTCAACGTGGTGAAGGCGACGCTGGAAGGGTTTTCGAAATTAAGAGATCCCGGAGAGATGTTAAAGAGGAGGCAGACGGCCCTCGCGCTGTCGGAGAAATAGAATGGCAAAGACCCAAGGCCCGAAGAAGGGGACAAAAAAGCAGCTGTCGATTACGTTGGTGCGAAGCTTCATCGGACGACCCGGCAAGCATAAGAGGGTAGTGGCCGGACTCGGCCTCCGTAAGATGAACCAAACCGTGATCCGTGAGGACACGCCTCAGACGAGGGGAATGGTTAATAAAATTTCACACCTGTTGGAGGTGAAAGAAGTCTCGTGAAGATATCAGATTTGGCGCCCACTCCCGGGGCGAAGAAGAAAGAAAAGCGGATCGGGCGTGGACCGGGTTCGGGGCACGGGAAGACGGCGACGAAGGGACATAAAGGTCAGGCGGCCCGTTCCGGCGGAACGAAGCCTCCCGGTTTTGAGGGGGGACAGCAGCCGCTGATCCGCCGGGTTCCCAAGCGCGGATTCAAGAATATTTTCCGAAAAGAATACGCCGTTGTTAACTTGAGTCGACTCGATCAGTTTGCGGCCGATACCGTCATCAATCCCGAATTCCTCTATCAGGCGGGGATTATTAAAAAAACCTCCGAGAATGTGAAGGTGTTGGGGACGGGGGCGCTGACGAAGCCGTTGGTGATTGCGGCTCATAAGTTTAGCGAGGAAGCCCTCAAAAAAATTCAGGCGGCCGGAGGCCGGGCCGAAGTTCTCTCATAGGAGAGTCGATTGCTCGAAAGATTTATCACCAGTGTTCAGAATGTTTTTAAGATTGCGGAGCTCCGGCAGCGGATTATTTTCACCGCGCTGATGCTGATTGTTTATCGAATCGGCTCGCATATCCCGACACCCGGGATCAACAACGAAGCGCTCAGTAAGTTCTTAACCGAACGAGGAGGCGCCCTGATGGGTTTCCTCGACATCTTTTCGGGGGGAGGACTTTCCCGTCTGACCGTTTTCGCGCTGGGAATCATGCCGTATATTTCGGCGTCGATCATCCTGCAGTTATTGACCGTGGTGATTCCGACCCTCTCCAAGCTGGCCAAAGAAGGGGAGAGGGGGAGGAAAAAGATTATTCAGTACACCCGGCTCGGGACCATCGGGATCGGGCTGGTCCAGGCGCTCGGCATCGCGATCGGTCTGGAAGGAATGAACCAGGGGGCCTTCGTCCAGAACCCGGGCTGGAGCTTCCGGTTGATGACGATGATCACGATCACCGCCGGAACCGCCTTCCTCATGTGGCTGGGAGAGCAGATCACGGAGCGGGGGATCGGGAACGGGATCTCACTGATTATCTTCGCGGGGATCATCTCCCGGATGCCGGCCGCGATGGTGAACACGTATGAGCTTTTTCAGGCCGGTCAGATCAGCCTCTTCCTCGTCCTCTTCCTAGTGGCTTTGATGATCGGCGTGATTGTCGCGATCGTCTTTCTGGAGAGCGGCCGCCGGAAAATTCCGGTCCAATACGCTAAACGGGTCGTCGGCCGGAGGGTTTATGGCGGCCAGAGCACCCATATTCCGCTCAAGATCAACACGGCCGGGGTGATCCCGCCGATCTTTGCCTCCTCGATTATCGCTTTCCCGGCGACCATCGCCGGCTTCATTACGGTTCCCTGGGTGCAGGCGATCGGGAGGAATTTAACGCCGGGAACGGTCTTCCATACCGTCCTCTATGCGATGTTGATTATCTTCTTCGCCTTCTTCTATACGGCGGTGGTGTTGAATCCGGTCGATATGGCCGACAATATGAAAAAGTACGGGGGCTTTATCCCGGGGATTCGCCCGGGGCAGCGGACCTCGGATTATATTTATCGGGTCTTGACCCGGATTACCTTCGCCGGCGCGATTTATCTGGCGGCAGTGGCGATCATCCCGGAAATTTTGATTTACCGTTTCAATGTTCCCTTCTCCTTCGGAGGAACCTCTCTGCTGATCGTGATCGGGGTGGGTCTCGATACGGCGCAGCAGATCGAAACGCATATGCTCACCCGGAATTATGAGGGCTTCATGAAGAAAGGGAAGCTGAAGGGCCGGGGGTTTTAATCAGCCCTCTTTTTCAGCGTTGGGGAAGAAGCAATTTGAATATCATCGATCGTAAAGTAGGATAGGCCATGCGGTTGGTCTTCCTCGGTCCGCCGGGGGTTGGAAAAGGGACGCAAGCGGAGCGATTGTCGAAGCAGTATCGCGTTCCCCATATTGCCACGGGGGACATCCTCCGAGCGGCGATGGCGAATAAGACGCCGGTCGGTCTGGAGGCGAAGTCGTATATCGATGCCGGCAAGCTTGTTCCCGATGACGTCATCATCAACATCATCCGCGAGCGGCTGAAGGAGCACGATACCAAGGAAGGATATATTCTCGACGGCTTCCCCAGAACCATCAAACAGGGCGAGGCGCTTTCGAAAACGCTGGAGCAGAGCGGCGAAAAGATCGACCGCGCTCTCTATTTTGAATTGCCCGAAGAAGAGTTGGTCAAGCGGATCGCCGGCCGGCGAAGTTGCCCCGCTTGTAAGAAGGTCTATCATACGGCGTTCAATCCTCCCCCGCAGGAAGGGGTCTGCACCTGCGGGACGGCGCTGGTCCAGAGGAAGGATGATCGTCCGGAAACGGTCAAGGAGCGTCTCGCCGTCTATCGAAATGAGACGGCGCCGCTCATTCAATATTATAAAGAGCGCGGTCTTTTGTCGCAGATCGATGCCGATCAGAGTGTCGAAGCGGTCGCGAAGCGGGTTCAAGACGCGATTTTTCAGAAGAAGTCGTCCTGATGGGTTTTCACGAATGTCGGGTTGACCCAGAGGGCAGAAAATGATTATTTTAAAGTCTAAAGAAGAGGTCGCTAAGATCGCGAAAGCCTCCCGGATCGTCGCAGAATCGCTGGAAGCATTGAGAGCCTACTTGAAGCCGGGAATGACGACGAAAGAACTCGATCAGTTCGTTGAGAAGCAGATTCGAGAGCGGGGCGGGATTCCGGCCTTCAAAGGTTATCGCGATTATCCGGCGACCATTTGTATCTCCGTAAATGAAGAAGTCGTTCATGGAATCCCTTCCGACAAGGTGATCAAGGAGGGGGACATTGTCGGGCTGGATCTCGGCGCCATTTATGACGGCTTCTACGGCGATTCCGCCGTCACCGTCGCGGTGGGAGAGATCCAACCGGAGGCAAAGCGACTCATTCAAGTGACCGAAGCGTCTCTCTATGCAGGGATTGAGCAGGCGCGCGAGGGGAGCCGTCTGTCGGATATCTCACATGCGGTTCAGTCTCACGTCGAGCAGGCCGGTTTTTCCGTCGTCACCGATTTTGTCGGTCACGGCATCGGACGCTCCTTGCATGAAGAGCCCCAGGTCCCCAATTTCGGTCCTCCGGGCCGCGGACCGAGGTTGAGGGAAGGGATGGTTTTGGCGATCGAGCCGATGGTCAATATGGGAAAGCCCGCGGTTCGCGTTCTTGATGATCATTGGACGGCGGTGACGGCGGACGGAAGCCTTTCCGCCCACTTCGAACATACCATTGCAATCACCAAAGAGGGCCCGGTCATCCTGAGCAAATTGTAATGGGGGATGTCTGGGTTGAGATTTTGATGCATTTTAGAGATTATTAGATTGGGAAAAGAGCATATGGCGAAAGAGGATGTGATTGAAGTGCAAGGGACGATTGTGGAGACCTTGCCGAACGCCATGTTCAGAGTGGAGCTTGAGAATGGCCATCGTGTCCTCGCCCATATCTCCGGAAAAATGAGAATGCACTACATTAAGATTCTCCCTGGCGATAAGGTCACGCTGGAGCTCTCCCCGTATGATCTGACCCGCGGGCGGATCACATACCGCTTTAGCAAAT
This sequence comes from Candidatus Manganitrophaceae bacterium, assembly GCA_004297235.1. Taxonomy (GTDB): domain Bacteria; phylum Nitrospirota; class Nitrospiria; order SBBL01; family Manganitrophaceae; genus Manganitrophus. The sequence continues at coordinate 15,556 of SCUR01000309.1, forward strand.
AAGGAGTTTAGATGAAGGTTCGATCATCGGTCAAGGCGATTTGCGCCAAATGTAAAATTATTAAGAGAAAAGGGGTGATCCGCGTGATTTGCGAGAACCCCCGCCACAAGCAGCGGCAAGGCTAAGTTCATTAACAAGGAGATTTCATGGCTAGAATTGCAGGCGTTGATTTGCCGAGGGAAAAGCGGGTCGAGATCGGTCTCACCTATATCTACGGGATTGGCCGAGCCACCTCGCAAAAGATATTGAAAGAGACGAACGTCAATCCGGATATCCGCGTGAAGGATCTCAAGGAAGACGAGGTCGTTCGGCTTCGCGAGGCGATCGAGCGAGGCACCCGCGTCGAGGGAGATCTTCGCCGCGAAGTGTCGATGAGCATTAAACGTCTGATGGATATCGGTTGCTATCGAGGCCTTCGTCATCGCCGGGGCCTCCCTGTCCGGGGGCAGCGGACACGGACCAACGCGAGGACCCGAAAGGGGCGAAAGAAACAAACGGTCGGAGCCAAGCGGAAAGAGACGAAGGCTTAATTAATCAGCGAAAGGGTTATCAATGGTTGCCAAGAAAGGCGCTAAGAAAAAGGAAAAACGGAATGTTCAAACGGGGGTGGCCCATATTCAGGCCTCATTCAACAACACCCTTGTGACCATTACCGATATGGCGGGAAATGTGATTGTTTGGGCCAGCGCGGGGAGCCAAGGATTCAAGGGCTCGCGGAAGAGCACCCCGTTTGCGGCGCAGAGAGCGGCGGAGATTGCGGCCAAGAAGGCGATGGAAAACGGGATGAAGCAGGTGGATGTGTATGTGAAAGGCCCCGGCTCCGGTCGCGAATCGGCGATCCGGGCGCTGCAGGTCGCCGGTTTAAAGATCAATCTCATTAAAGATGTGACGCCCATTCCGCATAACGGCTGCCGCCCGCCCAAGAGAAGAAGAGTTTAGGTCGGCATTGAAATTTACTATCTTTCGGAGAGGAAGACTTATTTCTTTCCCGGCGTAAAATTCCGCCGTTCATTATCTTAAGGAGGTGTTTGCTTGGCTAGATATGTCGGTCCAGTGTGTCGGCTTTGCCGAAGGGAAGGGACCAAGTTATTCTTAAAGGGGACCCGTTGCTTTTCTGAGAAGTGTGCGATTGATCGGCGGAGTTATCCACCGGGGCAACATGGCCAGGCTCGGCCGCGCGCTTCTGAGTACAGCGCGCAGCTGCGGGAAAAACAGAAGCTCAAGCGGATTTACGGCCTTCTGGAACGTCAGTTCAGGCAATACTTTTTCAAGGCGGAACGAAAGAAGGGAATTACCGGCGAGAACTTATTAAAACTATTGGAATCCAGGTTGGATAACGTGATCTACCGCCTCGGGTTTGTCTCTTCGCGGAAGCAGGGGCGTATGCTGATCCGGCAAAACCATTTTATGGTCAACGGAAGAACGGTGAATATTCCCTCTTATCTGGTTGATGTGAATGAAACGGTCGAGGTCAAGGAGGGAAGCCGCGGTCTGATTGCGATCCAGAGCGCATTGGAAGGGGTCGGAGCGCGGGGTGTTCCTTCTTGGTTGGAGCTCGATAAGGATCAAATGAAGGGAACCGTAAAGTCACAGCCGAGCAAGGAAGAGATCGCACTTCCTGTCAATGAACAGCTGGTTGTGGAGCTTTATTCCAGGTAATAGACATTGAGCAATCCGGTCATCTTGTCCGGTCGCTCCCACTCAAAACGGGTGAGGATCTTATGATTATTAGGACAAAAGATTTTCAGATACCAAAAAAACTTGAAGTTGAAAAAGAGACGCTCACGAAAACCTATGGAAAATTCTTTGCAGAGCCGTTCGAGCGCGGCTTCGGCAGCACCATCGGCAATTCACTCCGCCGCGTTCTCCTCTCTTCCATCGCAGGGGCGGCCGTCACCTCGATCAAAATCGAGGGGGTTCTGCACGAATTCTCGACGATTCCCGGCGTCAAAGAGGATGTCACCGACATTATTTTGAATGTGAAGAATCTTCGACTCAAGCTGCACACCGATAAGCCGAAGGTGATCCATATCAAGAAAAAGGGAGCGGGCGAAGTTCTCGCGAAGGATATCATTCATGACGCCGACGTCGAGATCTTAACCCCCGACCTCCATATCGCCACATTGGACAAGGACGGCAATCTCGACATGGAATTGGTGGTCAAGATGGGCCGCGGGTATGTTCCTTCGGAGCGAAATAAAGAAGAAGGGATGCCGATCGGCGTGATTCCGATCGATGCGATCTTCTCGCCGATCCGAAAGGTGAATTTTACCGTTGAGAATGCGCGCGTGGGCCGGGTGACCGACTACGATAAGCTTGTCATCGAGATCTGGACCGACGGCGGGGTGAAACCGGACGATGTGCTCGGCTTTGCCGCCAAGATCTTGAAGGACCATCTCAGCATCTTCATCAACTTTGAAGAGCTGGAGCAGCCGGTGGAGCAACAGCGGGATGAGGAGAAGGAGTTCAACAAGAACCTCCTTCGGAGCGTCCACGAGCTGGAGCTCTCCGTCCGGGCAGCGAATTGCCTTAAAAATGCGAATATCCGCACCATCGCGGATCTGGTTCAGCGGAGCGAATCTGAAATGCTGAAGACGAAAAATTTCGGAAGAAAATCGCTGAACGAGATCAAGGAGATTCTCTCGGAAATGGGGCTCTCCCTCGGAATGAAATTGGAGGGGCACTCCGCCGAGCCCGCTCATAAAGAAGGATAATCCATATCACCCGATTAGAACTTTTAGAAAGGAAGCGAGATGCGTCATCGTAAGGCAGGTCGTCCTCTGGGAAGAAACAGCGCTCACCGAAGGGCGCTCTTTCGAAATCTTGTCACCTCGTTTATTCGATATGAGCGGATCGAAACCACGGAGGCAAAGGCGAAGGAGATTCGGTCCATCGCCGATAAAATGATCTCTCTGGGAAAAAGGGGAGATCTCCACGCGAGAAGAATGGCGGCGGCCTACATCATGGATAAAGAGGTGGTCTCTTTTCTTTTTTCCGATGTCGCGCCCCGCTTTCAAAATAAAAATGGGGGATATACCCGTCTGATCAAGACCCGGGTTCGTCACGGAGACGGCGCGCCGATGGTGATTCTGGAATTGACCGAGGCGAAGAAGGTCGAGAAAGCCGCGAAGAAAGAACGGAAGAAGAAAGAAAAAGAGGCCGGCACGGAGGAAACAGCCTCGGCGCCAGCCTCGGAGTAATTTCAGTATTTTTTTAAGTTTCTATTTTTTGGCTTCTTCTTTGGCGGGCGCGGCTTCGGCGGCAACGGGAGCCGGGGCCGTCAGCTTCGCATCAATCGCGCTGAGAAGCATGTCTTCGGTAATTCCCACCTTCTCGGGGGTGGCATTCGGATCGGTTTCCACCCACTGCCTCTTCGTATCGTCGTGAACCTCGAATTTACGCTTCACGAGTACTTTGACAACCCGAGGTTTGCCGGACAAAGCCTTCGCCTCTTCTTCCAGTTTCTTCGCGGCCCCTTCTGATTCTTTTCCATCTTTTTCG